>CAYFWT010000012.1:0-44303 GCA_964346955.1 uncultured Candidatus Saccharibacteria bacterium | reverse complement strand
TCCTCTTTAGGCGTTTCCTCTTTAGGCGTTTCCTCTTTAGGCGTTTCCTCTTTAGGCGTTTCCTCTTTAGGCGTTTCCTCTTTAGGCGTTTCCTCTTTTGCCTCTACTTTTTCTTCTTCAATTTTCTTCTCTCCTTCTTCTTCTTTTTCTGCCTTCCTTTCCTTCTTTTTAATTTTAAATCTTTTCTTAATTTTAGGGCCTTCAATTACTTTTTCTCCAACCAATAAATTGTGCACTGTCTTTGAAGGTTGAACTCCCTGAGAAAGCCAGTATTTTATTCTTTCTCTATTTAAACTAAGCTCTTTAAGACGTGGATTATAATTACCTAAAATCTCTAAAAAATTTCCGCTTTTTGGCGGAGCAGTCTTTTCTATCAGGACAACTCTAAAACTAGGAGCATTTTTTTTGCCTGTTCGAATTAAACGAATAGTTAACATATAAATTCCAAATTACAAGCACCAAATTACAAACAAATTCCAATATTCAAATTACAAATTACAAACTGTTTGTGATTTTGGTCATTGTGATTTGTGATTTGTTTGGGATTTGTAATTTGGGATTTGTGATTTCTTACTATTTCCATTCTTTCTTCCTCAAGGCTGCCTCAGCTGCTTTCTCCTGGGCTTCTTGCTTAGAAGCACCCTCCCCCTTGGCGACTAATTCTTGGTTAAGGTAAACACCAACCACAAAATGTTTAGCGTGATCTGGTCCCCACTCTTTAATCACTTCGTAAACAGGGGTGATGCCAAATCTATCTTGAGCTCTTTCTTGAAAACTGCTCTTGGGGTCTCGATAAAGTTTCTGTTTTAAAATTTGGGGTAACTCTTCTAAGATTTCTTTTTCAATAAATCGGCGGGCTTTCTCATAGCCTTGGTCTAGATAAATAGCGCCAATTAATGCTTCGAAGGCATTAGCTAATATATATTGACGGGCTCGCCCAGTATCTTTTGCTTCACCCCGACTTAAAAATAAATAATTATTTATTTTTAATCGACTAGCTACTTTAGCCAATAGTTTAGCATTGACTAAAGCGGCTCGCCAATTAGTTAAATCACCTTCTGGATTAGGGTAGTTCTGATAAAGGTGCTCCGTGACAACCATCTCCAGAATAGCATCGCCTAGAAATTCAAGTCGCTCATTATCCTCTAAGGGGGAATCAGGATTTTCATTAAGATAAGAACGGTGAATTAGCGATTGCTGGAGCAATTCTTGATTATTAAATTTTATACCGATAGATTTTTCTAAATGGGATAGATTCTCTGTCATCAATTAGTCAATTCTCGATTGCGAATTGCGGATTGCGAATTAAAAAATAATTCGTAATCCGTAATTCGTAATCGGATAATAAAATAATTTTTTATTCGTCCTTGCCCGGCTCACCAATTTCTCGGTAAATCGTCCCCAAAACACCATTAATAAATTTGCCCGAAGATTCGCCACCAAAACTCTTAGCCAACTCAACAGCTTCATTAATGGCTACTTTAGGAGGCACTTCTTGGCGATTACCAAAAAGAAGTTCGTAAAGGCCAATTCTAAGAATATTTCGGTCAACAATAGTAATTTGCTCAAGCGGCCATTCCGGAGCAGCTTTTTCAATAATTTTATCTAATTTAGGTAAATGTTCAATAACGCCCCGGGCTATTTGCCAAACAAAGTTACTCTCTTCTAGGCCCGGCCCAAACTCATCAATATTACGCTTAACAATCTCCTCCAGCTGATGGGAGTCTCCTCCTTTAAAGTCCCATTCGTAAAGAGCCTGCATGGCAATGGAGCGTGATAGATGTCTGTTAGCCATTTTATATAAGAATTTAGAATGTAGAATCTGGAATATAGAATAAAATAATAAATTCTATATTCTAAATTCTAAATTCTATTTCTTGGAGAGTTCTTCCATACTCAACTCTTTTCCTTTGACTTGTTCTTTCTCCTGGGCAGCTAGTTCTTTTTCCTTTTTCTTTCGCTCTTTTTTAGTTAATTTAGATAAAACATCGACCACTTCTTTACCAGCATAAGTCCCGCAATTTAGGCAGAGCTGATGGGGCAAAACAGGATGACCACATTTAGGGCAAAGAGAAAAATGCTGCTTCCTTAAAGCATGATGGGAGCGCCTTTTATTCCTTCTTGATTTAGTATGTCTTTGCTTGGGAACAGCCACTTAATATTGGAATTTAGAATACAGAATCTGGAATATAGAATAAAATAATAAATTCCATATTCCAAAATTCTTAATTCAATTCTAAATTCTATATTCCAAATTCTACATTCTATTCTCTTTCCCCCAATTCAACTTCAATTGTCTTTTCTTCTCCTTTGTGCAGAATCTTCAAAGTAACAGTATCACCCACCTGGTGTTCTTGGATTAACTTAGCTAAAGGATTATCTTGATTAATTCGCTGGTCATCCAGTTCTAAAATAATATCATTTTCCACTAACCCAGCTTTATCAGCTGGACTACCAGGGATAACTGCTAAATCTCCTGGCTTCTCACCTCGAATAATTAAAGCACCGTAGTCAACCGCCAGACTATTTTTTTCCTGAATTTCTGGGTTAATTAAGATATAGCGAACACCCAAAAAGGGATAGCTGATTTTGCCCTGTCTCTCAACTTGTTCTATATCTCTCTTGGCTTTATTAATCGGCAAGGCAAAGCCAATATTCTCAGCTCCTAGAGCCATCGCTACATTAATACCAATCGCCTGGCCAGAAAGATTAAGCAAGGGACCACCAGAATTTCCTTGATTAATTGCCGCGTCTGTCTGGATAACTTCGGAAAGAAGCTCGCTTTGCCCAAAGCCACTGCTGGTGACAATAGAACGTTTTAAGCCAGAAATAACCCCCAGACTGACTGTATTTCTGAACTCACCCAAAGCATTACCAATGGCAATAACTGTCTGACCAATTTGAATTTCGTCAGAGTTACCTAATCTGACTACAGGTAAATTATTTCTGTTGATTTTTAAAATGGCAATATCTTGAATCGGGTCACGAGCCAAAACCCGAGCAGGAATTTTTTCCCCTTCGTTAGTTAAGACAGTGTAACTAGCTTCTTCATCGGTGACCACATGCTTATTAGTTAAAATTAAACCATCGGTGGAAATAATAAAGCCAGTCCCTCCACCAATTTCTATCTCTTCTGTTCCCTTCTGGCGATATTGAGGAATCTGAAACTTAAAAGGAGCGAAAAAATCGTCATCGAAAAACTGCCTAAAGAAATCATTATCGCCAAAAGGATTATATTCTTGATAGTATCTTTCCATAATCGGTATGTCTTTGGTGATAATAATACTGACTACGGCTGGCGAAGCTTCTCTAACTACTTTAACGACTGCCTCTTCCTGAGAAAGGATTGTTGAGGAAGAAGTTCCTTCTCTTTCTCCCAACCCTGGGCTGACCAGCTTTCTACCTACCTCCTTAATTAAACTTATATCTTTAAATAAATTATAGCCTAAACCACCAGCCACAAAACCAGCCAAAGCTGAAGTCAAGAAGCTGACCACCACCACTAAAACAATTATCTCCTTTAAATTAATTTTTAAATTACTTTTTTTGCTTTTTTTCATAATTTGCAATGGCCTTTTGTAAAGTCTGAACAGCTAAATGCGCGCAATGATTTTTTATTGGCGGCAAGGCCCCCAACTCTTTAGCTACATCATCATAAGAAATTTTCTTGGCTTGAGCAAGGGTTTTCCCTCTAGCCATTTCAGTAATCATTGAAGAAGTAGCAATCGCTGCTACGCAGCCCATAGTCTCAAAAGAAATATCCTTGATTTTATTGTCTTTAACTTTAAGATAAATCTTCATGATATCCCCACAGAGAATATTGTCCACTTCCGCTTGGGCATCTGGATTTTTCATTGACCCCATATTTTTGGGGTGTTGAAAATGTTGAATAACTTTTTTACTGTACATAATTTATTCCCTGAGCGAGTCCGCCCCTGGCGGACAAGTCGAAGGGTAATTATCTCCCAGAGATTTTTCTCAATCGAGCAATTATGCCGGGTAAGACTTTTAAAACATACTCAATCTCTCGGGCGGTAGTTTGTCTGCCTAAAGTAAAGCGGACACTGGAGTGGGCTCGCTCATAAGAAAGGCCTAAGGCCAATAAAACATGGGAGGGCTCCAGCGAATGACTGGCACAAGCCGAACCAGTGGAAGCAAAAATACCTTTCTCTGACAATTCCATAATAATACTCTCCCCTTCCGCTCCCTTGAAACTAAAATGAGCATTATTAGGCAACCGCTCTTTCAAAGACCCATTTACTTGAGAATCGGGAATACTTTTTAAAATCCCTTTAATCAACCTGCCCCTTAAACTAATTATCTTTTTGGCTTTTGGCTTTTGGCTTTTAACTTTATCTATTGCTTCTCCCAAGCCAACAATCCCCGTGACATTTTCAGTACCAGACCTCATCCCTTGCTCTTGCCCGCCGCCATAAACAAAAGGACTAATCGCCGTCCCTTTTTTAATATATAAAGCACCGACTCCTTTTGGCCCGTAAATCTTATGGCCAGAAAGAGACAAACAATCCACCCCTAAATAATTAACCCGACAATCAAGATAATTAACTGCCTGAACTGCATCAGTATGAAAAATTATGGGGTGGCTTCTTTTTTTATTTACTCTCTTGATTAGCTGCCCAATTTCTCTAATCGGTTGAATAGTCCCTATTTCACTATTGGCATACATAATTGAAACCAGCCGGGTATTTTTCTTAATCGCTCTCTCTACGTCTTTCACCCTGACTAAGCCCTCTCGATTAACGGGCAAAATAGTTACTCCAGCTAAACCTTTTTTAGCTAAAAACTGAGCTGGCTCAAGAATCGCCTTATGCTCAATAGCTGAGGTAATAAGATGTGGTTTAACTTCCTCCTTGGACTTGACCGAGCCAAAAATTACCCAGTTATCACTTTCCGTCGCTGAACCAGTAAAATAAATTTCATTAGCCGAACAGCTAAGGAAATCGGCTATCTGCTGACGAGCTTTCTCAATTGCCTGATGGGCCTTCTCTCCTAGACCGTGAATACTGGAAGGATTGCCGTATATTTGATTAAAATACGGCTCCATTTTTTTCAAAACAACAGAATCGACTGGCGTGGTGGCCGCGTTATCAAGATAAACAGTTGGTTTTTTTGCCATCTTTACAATATCAGGCCGGAAAGACCGACCTCTTAACAGTTACATCCTAACAAAAAATAGCCCCCTTGTCAAAAAGCTGTTGACCTTTATTTAATGTCTTAATGCCCGAATTTAAAAACAAAAACAGGATTAACCCTTAGGTTAATCCCTTTTAATTTAAGAATTGCATTAAATTAAGCTTTAGGAATATCATCTAATACTCCAGCTGGCCACCTCCTTAAAAGGCACCTCTCTTTCTCATACCGAACCACCTTGAATCCCTTCTAAGTCCGACAGCTTTATCATAAAGATTGAGACGTTCTCTAATTATTGCCCACATGAGTTCGTAGAAAGTATCCTTTTGACCTACTGATTCAAAAAAGGTATATTCCAACTCTTCTTTTTCAGTAGGAGTGGGCTTGTCGAAAATCAATCTTTGGTGGATGAGGCTTTTAAGTTTGCTTTTCCTGTAAAATAGGGTAGCAATTGCTTTTTCCAAATCATTCATCTCACCGACTATAGTCTCACCTGGACTAATTTCCCAATCTGGCTCAATGAAATCATCTGGGCCAATCTCATCCAATTCCCTTAGAAAAGTCTCTTTTAATAACTTCACTAATATCTCTGACATAATGACACCCCCTTTCATTATCTAAACAAGCTTCTCTACAGCATCTAGTTACTTGTTCAAAACAACCCATAACGAAACAGCAACCACTGCTATGACTATCAGGGCTAAACCAGAAAAGATTATGGCAAAGTTTTTGAGGAACAAGACAACAGATTCAATGCCCTGACCATCTTGGGGAACACCCATAAAACCCCCTAAGCAACTTACCATGGCTAAACCAATCAAAAAAATCTGTATTTCTTTTTCTATCTTTCTTGGCATAATGACACCTCCTATTCTTATTTAAAACAACTGAAAACAAGATAACATATTTGGTTATCTTGTCAATGATACAACTTCTGGCTGCCGGGCTAGGATTCGAACCTAGATGACATCTTCCAGAGAGATGCATCCGACCATTAGATGACCCGGCAATAACCTAAACCTCTAAATATCTTCTGATGGCTACTAGGCTACTAACTACCCCCAAGACAATACCCGCCCCAGCCTGAAGCAGGAAAAGGGTGAAAAAGTAGGTCTGATAAAAATAGAACAGGTCAGTGCCGGGTAAATAGGCAGTAATTTTAGGGGAAAGATACCAGAGGAGAGGAAATAAGAGAACTGTAGTAATTAGGGCGGCAATTAGTCCATAAAGAGCTCCCTCAACAATAAAAGGACCGCGAACAAACCAATTACTCGCCCCGACTAACTTCATTACTTTAATCTCTTTGCGAGCGGTGTAAATAGTCAAACGAATGGTATTAAAGGAAACCAAAACAGCTAAGGCAACTAAAACAGCTAAAACAATAAAACCGCTCTGGCGAATGGTTCTAGTGATAGAAGATAATCTGGCGATAACCGCTCTATTCTCCAGATAATTAATTTTGTCAATGATTTTTTGGTACCTATCTTGATTAAAGAAATTAACAATCATCTCATACTGAGAAGCTACCTGAGCTTTAATATTTAAACTAGGCTCTAAGGGATTGGCATCTAATTCTTGTAAACTTTGCATTAGAATTGGGTTATCTCGATGCCTCTCTTTAAATCTTGTCAAGGCGTCTTCGGCTGAAACATATTCCACACTGCGAACCTCAGCTAATTTAACTAACTCTTTTCTTGCCTCTAAAATCTCTTCTTCTGGGGTATCTAAATTAAAATAAACGCTAATATCAATCTTGTC
Organism: uncultured Candidatus Saccharibacteria bacterium; assembly: GCA_964346955.1. Lineage (GTDB taxonomy): Bacteria > Patescibacteriota > Minisyncoccia > Portnoybacterales > UBA2143 > CAYFWT01. Next base: position 37,394 of record CAYFWT010000012.1, on the reverse strand, counting down.
CTCTAAATTTCTGGTCAAGGACTCAATTAAAACATTTATCAATAACAAACTAGTAATGACGAAGATAGTTAAGCTCATCATGGCAATGGCCGCTGAAGAAAGCCACTTATTTCGCCAAAAACCCAAGCAACCAGATTTGATAACACGAATTAGGGAAGCTAACATAAAATTCAATGAAAATTAAAAATTGGTAATTGAAAATTAGAAGAGGATGTATCTTCCTTTTTCATCATCCTTAATTACTCTCCCTTTTTCCAAGGTGACTACTCGCTTATCCAAGCCATTAATAATTTCCCGGTCGTGAGTGGCCAAGATAACAGTAGTGCCTAATTCGTTAATCTTAATTAAAAGCCGGATAATTTCCCAAGTATTTAAGAGGTCTAAATTGCCGGTCGGCTCATCAGCAATCAGAACTTCTGGTCGGTGAGCCAAAGCTCGAGCAATGGCCACTCGCTGCTTCTCTCCGCCGGAGAGCTGGCTAGGAAAATGTTCAGCTCGATCCAATAAATTGACCAATTTTAAAAGCTGAGGGACATCCCGTTCAACTTCTTGACTAGTCCGATCACTTACCTCCATGGCAAAGGCAATATTTTCGTAAGCAGTTTTATCAGGCAGCAATTTAAAATCCTGAAAAATCATCCCGATTTTACGTCGCCACAAAGGTAAATCTCTGTCTCGAATTTGGTGAATATCCTGTCTTCCCCAAAGAATTTGTCCTTGAGTAGGAATCTCTTCTCTAATTAAAAGCCGGATTAAGGTAGTTTTACCTGCTCCGGAACGTCCGGCAATAGAAACAAACTCTTTATCACCAACGGTAAAGGAGATGCCTTCTAAAGCCTGGCAATCCGGTAGATATATTTTTGAAATATTTATGAATCGTATCATAACCTTAGGTCATTTTTGGATAGAACTTTTTATCTCTGCCTCGATAAATTTATCTAATTTTCCATCCAAGACAGCTTGAGGATTACCCGATTTGACGCCGCTCCGATGGTCCTTAACCATCTGATAGGGATGGAGAATATAGGAACGAATCTGACTTCCCCATTCAATCGCCACTAACTCCCCCCTTAACTTATCTTTCTCCTTTTCTTTCTTCTTCAATAAATATTGATGGAGTTTACTGTAAAGTAACCTCATTGCTTTCTTTTTATTCTCTCCCTGGAGACGCTCGCTTTGACAAGCCGCCACCAAACCAGTCGGTAAATGAGTTATTCTAACAGCTGACTCGGTTTTATCAACATACTGACCACCGGGGCCACTGGCTCGATAAGTGTCAATTCTTAAATCTTCTGGCTTGATGACAATTTCTTTTATTTCTTTAAATTCAGGCAAGATTTCAACCAAAGCAAAAGAAGTATGACGCAGATGGTCGGCATCAAAAGGAGAAAGCCGGACTAAACGATGAACGCCCGACTCTCCTTTTAAATAGCCATAGGCATAAGGGGCTTCAATAATTAAAGTAACATTCTTTAGGCCAGCTTCCTTACCTTCTTTGATTTGAAGAACTTGAGCTGGCCAGTCTCTTTTTTGGGCATATCTTAAATACATCCGCAAGAGCATCTCAGCCCAGTCCTGAGCATCAACCCCACCGGCACCAGCATAAATTGAGACAATCGCTTTTCGTTTATCGTACTCGCCTTTCAGTTTTTCAGTCAAATCCTTCATCTAACTACTTTAACATATTCTTCTATCTGAGTAAATGAGCCGGAGAGAGGATTTGAACCTCCAACCTATGCTTTACGAAAGCATTGCTCTGCCATTGAGCTACTCCGGCATAATAAGGTACTACCTTGGCAATTTTAGAGCGAGTGAAGGGAATCGAACCCTCGTCATTTGCTTGGGAAGCAAACGCTCTACCATTGAGCTACACTCGCTTAGTCTTCAAAAAAATATTCCCACCATTTCCACCAATTAGACTCTTCTTTAGCTGACGGCAATTCGCCAGCTTCAAAATCGGCTTCTTTTTCAGTTGAGACTAAAGAATCTTCCTCCCTAGCTTGAGGCAAAATAACCACCTTTTCGCCTGGCTTTTTTAAATTAAGTTTTAAGCGGGCTTCCTTTTCTAAATAAGAGTCTTCTTTAAAAGATTCTAAGAGATCCGAAAGCTGATACTTTTTTCCTTCCAGGCGCTCAATTTCTAATTCTAATCTATCAATTTCTTTGGTCAATTGAGCTTTGCGGTAGCTTTCTCGCCCCACACTAATAGCTAAGGCAATTAGAATAAAACTGATGCAAAAAAGAAAAACCTTAGAACTAAGAAGTTTCTTTATAAAATTCTTGTGGTGAGCTTGTTGAGTCATTTATGGTGAGCTTATCGAATCATTTGACTGATTGAGCCATTTGTAGTATTATACCATTGTCAGCCAAGCGGCAAGCACTCTGCTTTGGCCAGTACTAGCAATGATGATGCAGATGAAAAAAATAACTCGTCAGAGACTTTTCCGTTTATCTTGGGTTATCTTAGCTACTTTAGTTGTCTTAAGTATGATTGCTTTCTTGTTAATTCCTTTACTTTAACATAATAACAAAAATAGCTAAAAAGGCAATCTTAAGTTCTTTAAATTACTTTTAAAGGGGGGTTAAAAAAATGATAAATGCAGAAGATACCAAGGTTGAAAAATGTCTTTACTGCGGTGGCAGAGTTACTGGAGTGAAGGAAAGAAAAACCCAAGGTTCTTTTTTAAGTAAGTCAAGGAGCGAGAAAAAACAGTGCTCCCGTTGTCAGCGAATTTTGGAAAATCGTGAAATAGTCCTTTGTTCATCTAACGAAGTACTGGGTTGGCGTTCTCGCTAGCCCCCTAAATAAGATGGGAGGCCCTCATCCCCTAGCGAGGCCTCTTTTTTTTACCCCGTATGACAACTTTTTTTGTCCTACGAGGTTTATTTACTTTTCAAGACCTTAAGAAAAACCTCGGTAGGAATCTTCAGCCGGCCAAATTCTTTTAACTTCTTCTTACCTTTCTTTTGTTTTTCTAAAAGCTTCCTTTTCCTAGTATAATCACCGCCATAGAGGCCAGAGGTAACATCTTTTCTTAAGGCCCTAATTGTCTCTCGGGCAATAACTCTTCCTCCAACCACTGCCTGAAGAGGAATACTAAATTGGTGACGAGGGACAAACTCTTTTAATTTTTCAACTAAAGCTCTCCCTTCTCGAGAGGCCTTTTCTTTGTGAACGATTCGAGAAAAAGCCTCTACTTTTTCTCCGGCGACTAAGGTATCCATTTTAACCAAGTCAGCTGGCTGATAACCAATTACCTGATAACTCATCGAAGCATAACCAGAAGTAGTATTTTTCAGTCTATCATAAAAATCAACAATGATTTCATTCAAGGGCGCCTCATATTTAACCAAAACTCTCTGGCTACTTAGATATTGAGTATCTCTATACTTGCCCCTTAGACTCTTTAATAATTTAATTACCCGGCCTAAATACTCTTGAGGGGTAATAACTTCTAAACTCACCCAGGGTTCCTGGACTTCTTGAATTTGATTTGGCTCAGGTAAATCAGCTGGCGAAGAAATGGTAATAAATTCTTTTTCTTTTTTTATTGACATTTTATTTTCTTGCTATTATACTCAAGTAATTTAGCGGTTCTTTTTTAATTAAACCTTAGAAAGGAGGGGGAACGATGGAAATAACTGTTTTTATCACCGAGGCGGATAATGAGAAATTACGGAAGTAATCGAAGGAGCCGATAATACCTTTGGGCCAATGGGCTCAGGAGGTTATGAGATAAGGCTCCACGAAGAAAGGCAGGGAGCAGCTATCTATAATTTTACTACCTGCGATTGTGCACCGGCTCCAGTTTTCGTTGTTGGGGTAAAACATAATCAGGTTTGGACAAGGCGTCTAAGTAAACTGATAGCTGGGCTCCTTGTCGAAAACAACATTCGCTTTTCTTTCACAAAGAAAGAATTTAAGGACTCTGAACAAGTCCGAGCTGCTCTTCTCGATGCTTAAATGTGTCCCTCTTTTACTTTTAAATGGGCCCGTTCGGGGTCCTTTTTTTATTCTTCATTACTTCATAATCACCCGATAACTGACCGAGGGCGAAGTGACCACTAGATTTAAGTCATATTCCCTTTTTAATCTCTCTGAGACTATCTCCATATGAAGCATGCCTAAAAAGCCACTACGAAATCCTCGGCCTAATCCTGAAGTTGATTCTGGCTCATATTGTAAGGAAGCATCGTTTAACTTCAATTTAGCTAAGCTATCTTTTAACAAATCGTAATCATCAGCCTCGGCTGGGTAAAAACTGGCAAAAACCAAAGGCTGAGGTTCTTGATACCCCGGCAGCGGTTTTAGGGACAGTCCCTGAGGGACAGTCCTTGCGCCTAAGGACTGTCCCTCAGGGACTGTCCCTATGGTGTCGCCGACTCGGCATTGGTTAACATCTTTTAAACCAGTAGCCAAGTAACCAATTTCCCCTGCCTGAAGTGATTCAGCTTTGGTCGGCTCTGGTTTAAAAACGCCTACTTCCATTGCCTCGGCCTTTGCTCCAGAAGCTATCATCATTATTTTATCTCCTTTTTTAACCTGGCCATCAACGATTCTCAGATAAGCAATCACTCCCTTGTAAGTATCATAGATAGAATCAAAAATTAAAGCCCGCCAAGGATGTTCTTTATTGCCAGTTGGCGGAGGAATTCTTTGAATAATCGCTTCTAAAACCTTTTCTACATTAGTCCCTTCTTTAGCAGAAATTTTAAGAATATCTGCTCGATTTAAGCCAAGTAATTGCTCTATCTCTTGAGCTGTTTCTTTAACTCGAGCCTGAGGTAAATCAATTTTATTAATTACTGGAATAATGACTAAATTTTGCTCTTGAGCTAAATGCAGATTAGCCAGGGTCTGAGCTTGAATACCTTGAGTAGCATCAACCAGCAAAATTGCTCCTTCGACCGCCGCCAAACTGCGAGAAACCTCATAAGAAAAATCAACATGACCCGGCGTATCAATCAGGTTCAAGATAAATTTTGAATTATATTCCATCCTCACTGGCTGGAGTTTGATGGTAATTCCTTTTTCTCTCTCTAGCTCCATCATGTCCAAAAACTGCTCCCGCATTTTTCTTTTTTCAATGGTCCCAGTCAATTCTAAAAGCCGGTCCGCCAAAGTAGACTTACCGTGATCAATGTGACTAATGATAGAAAAATTACGGATGTTTTGTCGCATATCACCAATTAAATCAATCAAGGACAGTCCTTAGGGACTGTCCCTAGGAGGTAATTTGTTTCGGCGGAATAAAGAAGCAAAAAATAACTTTGATTCACTTAACCCAAGAAGCCAAGCGAAGAAGAAATAAATCAAAATACCAATTATTCCAGCCACCCCCCCTTGAATCAAAATTCCTAAACCAGTAGTCATATTAACTAAAGGAGCTAAAATTTGTAAAGAAAGATAAGCTGCCAAGGCGGCTAAAAAGGAAGCTAAAAGCATTTTTGCTCCAGAGACAGAAAGATTTCTTTCATCTAAAAGACCTATCTTTTTTCTCAAGGTAATAAAAAGTAAAAGCAGATAAAAAATACCCCCTAAAGAAAATCCTAAAGCCAGGCCTGGCACTCCTAAAAAGCGAGCAAAATACCAAGCGCTTGATAAGCGAACTCCGGTAGCTAAAAGACCAATTAAAAAAGGAGTCCGCGTGTCCTCCCAAGCAAAAAAGCCACGTAAAAAAAGTAAAATTAAAGCTTCAGCAAAAAGACCCAAAGAGAAATAGGCTAAAGTCTCTAAAGTCAAAATAGTGTCTTGCCAGTCAAAGCGGCCAGTTCCTAAAATCACTCGGACAATTTGAGCTCGCAGAATAATAAATAAAGCAGCGGCTGGTAAAGTAAAGAAAAGAATTTGCCGAGCCGTAGAAGAAAAAGTCTTAACAAAACCAAGCACATCTTTCTTTTGAGCTCTAGCAGAAAGCTGGGGAAAAGCAGCCAAAGTAAAAGAAACCCCAAAAACCCCTAAAGGAAAACTCCAAATATTATGAGCTAAATTATAGACAGCGATACTACCTGCCATCAGGAAAGAAGCAAAAACGGTCATCAGCCAAAAATTAATTTGGGAAAGAGCTAAACTCAAAACCCGCGGTGGCATCAATCTAAAAATTCTTCTGACTCCGGCAAATCTAAAATCAAAAACTAGTTGCCACTTGAAGCCACAAGAATAAGCCGAAGGAATCCGAATCAGCCAATGAAGGAAAGCGCCTAAAACGACACCATAAGCTAACCCTAAAAGACCAAAGTATTTTACCAAAACCAAAGCGCCAAAAATAATGCCCAAGTTATAAAAAATTGGCCCTAAAGAGTAAATGAAGAATCGCCGAAAGCTTTGGAGGATTCCCCCCAAGACCGCACTCAGGCCAAAGAAAATCGGACTTAAAAACATAATTCTAGTCAATTGAACAGTTAAAGAAAGTTTTTCTGATGAAAATCCCGGGGCAACCAGCTTAATTAACCAAGGAGCCAAAATTATTAAAACAGCCGAAAGAATTATCAATGATAAAGCCATTAAATTAAGAACGCTGTTGGCCAAATGCCAAGATTTGTTTTTGTCTTTTTGAAGATAACTAATAAAAACCGGAATAAAGCCAGCCGAGATAGCCCCAAAGACCAAAAGCGAATAAACTAAATCCGGAATGCGAAAAGCAGCATAATAAATATCTAATTCATCGCCGGCCCCAAAAGTGCCAGCTAAAATTCTGTCACGGAAAAGCCCTAAGAGCCGACTAATCAAAGAAGCCGCTCCTAAAATAACAGCGGCCGCGGCAATGGTTTTTGCTTGGCTGTTGAGAAATCTTTTGAGCATCTTCTAAACAGTAATCAGGGGCAGACCCTGAGCTTCCCTAAAACCCAAAGGTCACCCCTAAAAATCTATCCACCTCTAAATCGCTATCATAATTCAAAGTTTTTATCCTGAGGGGAGTCGAGGGACCAGATTCTAAATTCAAATTTTCTGGGTGCTGCCAAGATATTTGCCAGTTAGCGGGGAATTTCAATTGATGGTTAAATTGACTGCCTAAACTACCTGATTGCTTCTGAACTAATAAACTATAACTATCGCTTGATTTAGTCAAATCAATCTTAAAAGGTAGTTTGTATTTATAAGTTAAAGTAACTGTTTCGCCGGCACTGACGTAAAGCCAGTTAGCAAAAACAGTTTTGTTACTTTCTCTAAAAATTCGAGTGCCAGTTTTTTTATCAATAACCATCCTATTCTCAATAGAACTGACTAAGGGGTCTTTTTCAAAACCATGCTTTTGGTAATCAATGGGCGGCTGATAAATTTCTAAACTCTGACCCTTAGCTGAAATAAGCTGACTGCCTAAAGGTAAATAGACTCTTAAATAATTAGCATTGACCCGATTCCACCATTCGTAATCAGTGCCTCCCCCCTGGTGAGAGCGAGTAATAATTAAGGTATCAATAATCGAGCCGTCATTTTGGACTTCTGCTTGATGATAGAGTGACTCTTCAGTTACTCGGTCAGTTTTATAACCATTGATATTAGAAGAAACCACACTAAAATAATCTTTATCAGTTGAGAGAATCTGACCGGCCCAACCTTCACTAATGGCCAACTCTTGTAAAGATGCCTCGTCAAAATAAATTAAAATATGTTTTTCTTCTAAGCAACCCAAGATAATCTCTAAGGCCTCTTTCCGCTTTAAAGAAGAAAGTCGGTTTAAGGCACTAATAAACTTAGGTGTAAAATCAGCTAAAATTTTCTTGGGTCGATTAAGCTCTTTGTCATAACCTACTTCTACTTTATATTGAATTACCTCAACAAAATTCTCGGAAGTTAAGGTAACCTCATATTCGGGCATTGAAATGGGGCCAGTTAATTCAAGCAAGCGCTCAATGACTGTTGGGGTAAAGCTAATCACTCCGTCAACTGTCGGCCCGCCAGTCTTTTCATAAAACCAAATAACTTTTTTAGCTGAAGTTGGGAAGTCAGCAAACCAATTAGCATCGTGCGTTGACCAAGTGGTACTGATTTTCTGAATTGGTCGAGGAGGAACAATTTTCTCCCGGAGCTGACCATCAATATTGAAAATACCATCAATAAACAGTTCTTTAATCTCTCCTTTATCTAAAGTTAAAAGACCATAGGTGCCGATAAAACCACCAGTGGCCCGCATCTCGCTGTTGTTTTGAAAAATCAATAAATACTGACGAGGATTATCATGTCCCAAAATCTTCAAGAAAAATTCCGAATAATTTAGAGCCTGACTAACCATCTCTTCAACCAAGGGCAATTTTTCTTTCAGAGAAACCAAGCCTGGTTGAATATCGGTAGGCAAAGCCTCAACTTCAACTTGATTAAGTTCTTGATTGGCTAACTTAATCCCAACTAAGGCCTGACTGAAATTACTCTGGGCCTGAATCATCAGGTCAGTCAAAGAATTATCTTTAACAGCCAAAGAGCTATTTTGCGATGAGCCAGGCAAATTAATCAAATTCAATAAATCATTGATGGGGAATAAGTTTATCGCAGCGGTTAAACTCTGGCCAGCCTGAGCTAAAGCCTCCCCCACTCTGACTAAATGGCTTCCTGAAGAAACTAAAGAGGTGCCAGGCAACCCTTCTAGGACACCTAGAGTTAGCTGACCTAATTTTTTAATTTCCTGATGAGCTTGGTAGAAATCTAAATGGGCCAAACTAAAACTCTCTTCAGCAGCTTGCCAGTCAGCCCCCTTCAAAGATTCTTGGGCAGCTAATAGATTTTGGTAAGCAGATAAACTATTGTTTAAAACTTCTTCTTTAACCTTAAAACCATGACCTACCCAAGCAGCAATGGGAATAGTTAAAGAGATTAAAAGTCCGGCAATCAGAAAGCTAACTAGTGATTTATTCCTGACTCCCCAAGAAAAGATAGGAGATTTTAGCCAAGCTCTTTTAGGGGAGGGAATTGGTTCTTCTTCCTGAGAAAGTAATTCTTGAGAGGCCGCTTCGGGAAAATAGAATTCTTCTAGGGACTCAGGGAGAGTTTCTTTTTGTGCCTCCTTGGAAAAAGAATGCACTAAAAGGGATTTTCCCTGACTAGTCTCAAGAAAGTCATCCAGGGTATCAACCTTCTCTAAATCAGTTAAAATCTCCTCTTTGGTTGGTAATTCCTCGACTGGTAATTCTTCCCACGCCGAGCTCTCTGTTTTAGCCCTTACCGCCTTGGCTCTCTCTTGACTTTCTTGTCCTGTTTTAACTTCCCTTAAATTCAAAACTGATTTGACTTGTTCAATTTTTTCTATATCTAAATAACCCTTTACTGTGACAGGCTTGATATCAAATAAGGCCGTTAAGATTTGTTTTCGTCCCTCTTCCATAAAATTTATACGACAAAAACACCTGCTCCCCCGTTAGATAGTTTACTATCTAACAGGGCGAGGAAATCAGGCGTTTTTATTATAGCATAAGCCAGTTATTCTGAGCAAAACAAAAGACCTCGTGGAAAATCCACCAGGTCCCTACCTGTCTGCCTTCCTCTTATTTCTCAAGAATAGCTTGGTAAATCTCTAAAGTCTTTTGAGCTGTTTCTGGCCAATTATATTCTTCAATCTTTTTCCAGCCTTCCCTAACTAATCTCTCTTGAAGTTTCTTCTCTTTTAAAACCTGCTCAATTTTTTCAGCCATCTCTTCAATGTTTTCCGGATTAAAATAGAGAGCGGCCTGGCCAAGAATCTCCGGTAAGCAAGTAGCCGAAGAAGAAATCACCGGTAAGCCAAAAGTCATCGCCTCAAGAGGTGGCAAGCCAAAGCCTTCACATAAAGAAGGGAAAACATAAAGGGAAGCATTTTGATATAAAATATTTAAATCATTATCAGAAAGAAAATCTGTAAAAATTACCCTTCCTGGCAAGACGGTTGAAGATGCTTCTTTTAACCGCTGGTAAAAATAATCTATTTCCCCCACCAAGACTAACTCTAAATCCATCTGATAATCTTCAATTAATTTCTTAAAAGCTAGAATCAAACGTCCTAAATTCTTATGGGGATAAGCATTGCCTACATATAAAAGGTATGGTTTCGAGATGTTAAGTTTTTGTAATTTGGGGTTTGTAATTTGGGGTTTGAACATCTGGCGCTCCCTCATAAACCACCTCTATTTTCTCTGGCTTAACTTTAAAATAATTCAAAATATCCTCTTTAGTATAACCCGAAACAGCAATAATTTTTTTAGCCCTTTTAATAACCAACCAAATAACTATTCGATAAACTAAATTTTTTATCCAGTAGAAGAAGGGATCCAGGGTGGAGGCTCGCCGGGTAGAAAATCTTCTTAAAACCAAATCATGAATGGTGGCGACAAAGGGCCCGAAATAAAAAATGGGTACATTAAAATGGGGAAAGTGCATCAGGTCAATTTTCTGTTGTCGGATTTTAAAAGGCAGAAAAATCTGCTCTTTGAGAGTATACCAGCGATAATCAGCTAAGACTTTTTTAAAATTGGGATTGGTTGGTTGATATTCTGACCAATTTTCTTTCCGTAAAAAAATGATATATTCGTTACTTAAATCAACTCTCTCTAAATTTTCTATCAGCTTCTGAATATAGCGACCTAATCCTTTTTGTCGAGGTCCATAAAAGCGGGCATCAATGCCAATTTTTAATTTACTTTTTTGGGGCATACGATAAAATAATCTTAATTGAAATTATTTAGTTCTTAAAATTTAACTATAAGGGGGTGGATGAAATGTTTCAAGAAATTACTAAATGGGTTATTATCTGTGGAATAGCAGCAATATTCATTCTCTGCGCTTTTTCCTCATTAATAGTTAGCCAGAGAGACATAAAAGAACTAAAAACCAAAAAGGAGGAATGGTAATGAGTATAAATGCCAGGATAAAAAAAGCTGATGGGAAGCTTAGCGGCGCTATCGTCCTTGTTATAGCAATGATAGTTACTTTGGCTAGTATATCGGTCTTCCTCGCTCTACTTATAAGGTTGGGGATATCAACTCCAACTATAACCGTAACCAGAACACTTACTTGGCTTCCGACGGCAGGAATAACTTTGAACGTGGTAATTCTCATCTTAATTGGTCTAGGGTTTTCTATGATGACACCAAGCAAAAGCAGAAACTAACTCAAAATAACCCCTCAACAGAGACCGCTAATCCGGGGTCTCTTTTTTTTTTATTTTTACTCCCCTGCTGAGGTTAAAACGGCTAATGTTTTTTTAGCACATTTTTGCCAGGAAAATTTTTTGGCTTGGGCAATACCTCTTTGAATGAGCCGCTTTCTTAAATCATTATCAGTTAAGGCCATTTCCATGGCCCAAGCCATTTCGTCAATATTAGAAGAATCAACCATTAAAGCAGCTTGACCAACTGCCTCGGGCAAAGATGATCCGTAAGAAACAATTGTTGGCAAGCCGCAAGCCATTGCCTCCAAAGGAGGAAAACCAAATCCCTCAAAAAAACTGGGATAAACAAAAAGCTCAGCTAAGTTGTAAAGATAGGGCTTGTCCGCTTCTTCGACAAAGCCAGTAAAAATTATCTCTCGACTATATTTTGATTCTTTAGCTGCCCTAAATATATCCTGATAAAGCCAGCCTTTAGCCCCGGCAATCACCAATTTGAATTCAGAATTTGGAATCTGGAATTTAGCTTTTAATAATTCAAAAGCCTTAATTAATCCAATTAGATTTTTGCGCGGCTCGATGGTACCGAAATAAAGAATAAACTTATCTGGTAAGTTATATTTTTTTCTAATTGCTACCTTCCAACTTCCAGATTCCAGATTCTTAAACTGACTCCCTACCCCCGAATAAATTACTTTAATTTTTTTAGGCTCAATTCCATAGAGATTAACCAAATCCTCTTTAGTGGATTCTGAGACAGCGATAATCTTATCCGCTCTTTGAGCTTCTCCTCGAGCATCCATTAAAAACCTCTGCCATAACCTTTTTCGCCAGGAAAAAAATTCAGGATGGTGCTCAAAAGATAAATCATGGAAAGTGACTACTTTCTTACACTCCCTAGAAAGCGGGGCCACAAAAAAATGCGGATTAAAATAGACATCAATTCCTTTTAATAACTTGTCCACCTTTGGAAAATTAAAATAACGAGCGCCAAAAAAGAAAAGACGGTTAGGAATTTTAAAATCTTTCAATTCAATATTAGCTAAAGAAAGCCAAGGGTAATCTAATTTAACCTTCTGATAGGCATTATAAAAAAGCCGGCATTTAATCTTAGGCTCAAGAGGTAATAGATGAGATAAAAGATTAATGGTGTATTCTTCTACGCCGGTTCTCGTTCCTCGGGCTAAAACTCTGAGGTCAATACCAATAGTCATTGATTAAATTTGATTTTCTATATTTTTAATCATATCACAAAAAGATTGCTCAATGACTGTATAGCTCTACAATCTCTTGAACAATTTTTTACGGTTTCTCCTTTCTCACAGTCTCCGTTGCCGCACACAGGGAAAAAGAGTATATAAAATAATCGTAGTTCAGTCAACAGGCCTTGCCTTGGTCCAGGTACCATCCGGTTGCTTCTGGGAATAGTAGATATCAAAGTTAGAATTGCCTGTGGGAGTCAGCATGTAGTACTCCAACAAATAGAAATAGAGCGTCTTCTCATCCTCTGTCAATGAGGAGCTTCCTAACGCAAACATAGATGCTGCAGTGTCAATATCAATATCAATCAATTTAGGAGTGCCCCATCTGTTCCCAGTTTTTTCTGAGACATGTATGCGCATTCCCTCTGATGTCTCACTTGAGAAATAGAGTCTGTTTCCAGTCTTGTTTATCCATGGAAACTTCTGTTCGAGCGCATCGTTTATCGGAGGACCAAGGTTAACGGGTTCGGACCATGTTCCATCTGGATTTTTTTCAGTCTTCCAGATATCAAACTTTCCGTGACCAGGCTTGTTGCTGTCAAAGTAGATAACTCTTCCATCAGTTGAAAAATCAGCATTGTCTTCGAGATATACTGTATTGACTGGGGCACCGAGATTCTGAGGAAGAGACCATTCCCCGCCTACCTTATGTGATATGTAGATATCCCCAACAGTGCCGATATTATTGGGCCCTCTTGAACCAAATAGAAGAGCTGTCTGACCATCATCACTGACATCTTCAATGCCGTAATAATAGGAATCGCCTTCTTGGAAATCCATGAACTCAGGCTCTGACCAACTTTTACCAGTCTTAGTAGCCATATAATTGTAATGTACCTGACCGTTGTGGATTTTTTTCTCAGTGAAGGGATAACGCATAGGACCAACGAACTTTATTGCAGACTCATAGCATTCTTGTGGATCCTTACCGCTCTTTACACATTCCGTCATAGTAATAATTAGATAAGGAGTGTCTATCGGAGAGTATGAGAAATACAGCCTCTTCCCGTCAGGAGAAATTGTCGGCAGGTCTTCCATGCCGGCGGTATTGATTAATGATTCTTCGGTGGGAGCTCTGAAGTAACGAAAAACAAAGAAGCCTCCAATAATCAAGGCGATGCCTACTAAGCTAGTTATTAAGATGGTTGTTTGTTGTTTAATTATTTTGTTTGTTCGTTTTCAATAAACTTTCTTATCTTTATTTTAAATGCCTCCTGATCAAACTTCATTGCTTTTTCTCTAATAACTTTCGGTTCGAAATCACTAGAGCTAAATCTCTTGAGGGCTTCTATGAGATGCTCCTTGGTCTGTTCTCTAAAAAATAAACCAGTCACCCCTGGTTGAACAATCTCTAAGGCGCCACCACCCTGATAAGCAATGACTGGCCGGCCAGCCGCCATCGCCTCCACAGCGGTAATTCCGAAATCTTCCTCTTGGGGAAAAATAAAAGCCCGACAATGGGCATAATAATCTCTTAGCTTGGTATCCGAGACTAAACCAACAAATTCTATATTCGGTTTGGCTTTTTCTTGTAATTTCTTTTTCTCTGGCCCATCGCCAATAATCTTCAGAGGCCAACCCAATTGATTAAAAGCCTCAATGGCTAAATCAAATCGTTTATAGGGCAGGAAACGACCGACCATTAAAAAATAATCATCGGACTGGTTGGCCAGATAAAATAGATTGGTTTTAACTGGCGGGTGGATAACTGTTGCTTCTCGATGATAATATTTTTTTATCCGCTTAGCGACAAAATTAGAATTGGCGATGAATTCATCCACCCGTAAGGCAGCTTGTTCATCCCAAAGTCGGATATAGTTCATAAAAAAAGGGATGACTTTTTTAACTAAGCTGGGATAGCCAAATTCTTCAATGTACTTATGAGAATCATCCCAAGCATAACGGATGGGAGTATGACAATAACAGACATGAAGAGAATCTGGTCTAGTAATTACTCCTTTGGCATAACTAGCTGAATCAGAAAGGACTAAATCATATTGAAAAAGATCAAATTGCTCAATGGCCAAAGGCATCAACATTAAAAAGGGACGATGGTAAGATTTGACTAAAGGTACTTTTTGTAAAAAAGAAGTGTAAATTTTGCGCCTCTCAAAAGCTCGACCAGTTTTCTCTCTATCATAAAGCAGGGTATAAATTGGTGCTTGAGGAAAAATCTGACCAAAGGCCTCTAATACCCTCTCCGCCCCTCCATATTGGTTTAAATAGTCATGTACCAAGGCAACACGCATAACCAAAGTTAATCCTCAATTAATCTATGAGTTCCTTTGGTCCTTTCCTTAAAGGGTGGCGGGCGGGGGCTGGGTAGCTATGGTTAAGATAATCGTGAACTAAAGCGACTCGCATTTACTGTTTATGTCTTTTAAACAGGACCACAAAAGGAGTCTTTAACAGAGTCATTAAATCTAATTTGAGAGACCAGTTTTCAATATAAAAAGTGTCTAATTTAACCTCTTCGTCAAAATCAAGATCAGAACGCCCAGAAGTCTGAGCTAAACCAGTCAGGCCCGGCTTAATATTAAATACTTTCTTATGATGTTTTTCGTATTTAGCTACCTCTTTAGGCATGTGAGGACGAGGACCAGCCAAACTCATCTCCCCTTTTAAAACATTGAAAAATTGAGGTAACTCATCTAAGCTAGTTTTCTCTAAAAATTTCCCAACTCTGGTCCTCCTTGGGTCATCGACTACTTTAGGAACCGGCCCTTTTCTGACACTTTTTTTCTTAACTAATTCATCTTCATAGACATCAGCGGTCCGGCTATGGGGATAGTGCCTCCCAATACAATATTCGTATTTCATGGAACGGAATTTATAAGTATCAAAATTACCACTGGGACTGACTCGCTCATTCCGATAAATAATCGGCCCATAAGAATCCCATTTAATAGCTAAAGCAATAATAGCCATTATCGGCGAGAAAATAATTATTCCGATTAAAGAACCAACAACATCAATAAACCTTTTTATTATCCTGCCCCAGCCATCTAAGGCAGTCCTTTTTAATTCAACAATCGGCACATCGCCAAAAACTTCAACCGAAGTATTACTAGTCAAAGTTTGAAAAAGATTGGGGACAAACTTAAATACTAACTGGTTCTCTTCGCAAAAATTAACCAGTTCTAAAATCTTTCTTCTGGGCCAATTAGGGTCAGCTAAAATAATTTCCTCGACGCCTGGATTTTTCACCTTGGCCTTAATTTTTTTCATATCTGGGTTAACTAAATTAGTCACCAAAAGATAACCTAGGCCTGGTTCGTCTTTAATATTTTGAGTAACTTTTTGACTAATGCCATCTCGACCAACTACCAAAACTCGTTGGGCACCAAAATGATAATTCCTGATTAAATACTTTTGGAAACGACTGACTAATAAGCGACCAAAAGAAACAAAAAAGATAGCCATCAACCAGCCGGCTAAAATAAGGAAGCGGGAGTTAAACAACTCGTGGCGTAAAAAGATATAAAAAACTAAAACAATGATGCCAGCCGAGATAGCAATAACAATTTTTATAAAATCATCGTAAAGAGGTCGCACTGCTTTAATTCGATAAAGACCGATCAGGGCAAAAATAGCCAAAAGGAAAAAAGCCACACCGATAACCAAAATAAAATACCGATTAAAAGGAAGATTTAAATAGAAAAGGACCGGCCGATACTGAGCTATCCAAGGACTGGTTCTCAAATAATAAGCGCCCAAACCAGCTAAAAAAAGCATTAAAAAATCCAGGGGGACTAAAATGGAGGTAAAAATTAGCTCTGACTTTTTCATCTCTCTTATCCTAATAAATTATTGAAAAAAAGGCAAATTAAAAAGCTCAAGCAAGCAATAAGCCGGGTTCTGTCCTAACCAATCAATGGCTAGTGATAGTCATTTATCTGGGCCTAATGTTACCATTAGGCTCGAGCGAGCTACTTTTCTCATCCGCCCAAGCGGATGGTTTGCTCTTGCACCAGGTAGGGTTTGCCACATCGCTGTGTTCCCACAGGATGAGAGGGGTCTTACTCCCTCACTTTTCACCCTTACCCCCTCACCAAAATTTTTGGTGTGGGGGCGGTTTTGTTTCTGTGACACTCTCCCTAGGCTTGACCTAAAGAATTTTTGTCTCGAGAACAAAAACTCTTTAAAGCTGTTCCCGGTGGGCATTACCCACTACCATGTGGAGGCCTGGAGGCCTCCGGGTGCCCGGACTTTCCTCCCTAACTCAAAATGAGCTAAGGCGACTATCTCGCTTACTTGAGTTATTTTAAGTATATAGCTATTCAAAAATAATGTCAAGTATTTACAATCTACAAAAGAGTTTGGCTTTTTTCCTGGCCATCTAAGACTTGGTTAACTAATCCATCGGCTTCTTTGTTTTTCTGACGAGAGATATATTTAAAACTGACTTGGCCAAAATCCAAAACTAAATTCCAGACCTTGATAAATAATGGCTGGAGGTCTTTCTCCTTGATTTTATACTGATGATTTAATTGTTTGGTGACTAACTCACTGTCCAAACAAATCTCAATTTCCATGGCCTTAGCTTTCTTCTTGCCAAAAAGAAGCTTAACTTTTTTTAAAGCAAAAATAACTGCCTGATATTCAGCTTGGTTATTAGTCGCCTGACCAATCAACTCAGCATATTTTTTGATGGTCTGGCCCTGGCTTTGAATAACTACCCCAATAGCGGCTGGCCCAGGATTCCCCCGCGCCCCACCATCAGTATAGACAACTAACTTCATCATAATGAATTAATATGTTGATTGAAGAGTATGCCCTAACCATTTCGAAAGGCGTAGATGACAAAAGCTACAACTAAGTGAGAATATAAAAAAGTACAAGCTTTTGTCATCTCCGAGCAGCGGGACAAATCAAGAAAGAATACCACCTCATTCTCGCCGCTGCGTCCTTGAGAAATGCGTTAGGGCATACTCTTCATGCCCCTGTAACTTTTAAATCAATAAGCTTCATCTGTAAATCTCGTCGGCCATTCCATTCATCAACAATAAACTCAAAAACCACATCAATTAAATCCCCCACTTTTAATTCCTCTTGCCACCTTCCTAAATTAAAGCCAATCGCTTTAAAGTTCTTAGCCAGCTTCAGCTCTCTATCAGTCATTCTCAATTCTAACTTTAGGTGCCGGCTGTTGTTACCAACCATTCTTAAATTAACCACCTCCAAATCTTTAACTAAAAACCTTGGTTTTGGATTAGCTCGACCAAAGGGAGCAAAAGTTTGAATCTGGTCATAATTCTGCCAACCGAAATCTTTTAAAGACAATTCAGTATCAACCTCTAGATAAGAAATTAAATCTTTATCTTTTAATTTATCTTTAGCTAGTTGCCCTAAAATTTTCTTTACCTCATCTAATTTTTCTTCCCTGAGACTAAAACCAGCTGCTTCTTTATGTCCACCAAAATCTTCAAAAATACCATCACCACATTTTTCAATTGCTTCTATTAAATTGAATTGAGGAATAGTCCGACAAGAGGCAAAAATTATACCCTCTTCTTGCTGATAAATAATCGTCGGTCGATGATATTTCTCGGCAATTTTGCCGGCGGCTAAACCAATTATCCCCACTGGCCAATCAGTATTACCTTCAAAAATTAATTTAGGAATTTTGTCCTGGCTAAATTTTTCGGCCAGCTGATTCTTTATCTCTTGAACAACCTTATCAGTTAGATTTTGTCTATTTAAATTCTCCTGATTGAGTTGTTGGGCTAATTTTTTTGCCTCTTTTTTATTTTTGGTAATCAAAAGTCGAAAAGCAGTATTAGCCTGATTCATCCGGCCAGCCGCATTCAGACGCGGCCCTAAAATATAGCTAAGGGTATAAGTATCGAGATTAGTTAAAGGAGCTTTTCCATCTAGAGATGGTTGAATAACTATGGGATTTAGCCGAGCTTCTTCCATTAGTTCTTCAAGGCCAAGCCATTTAGTCTGAGCCAAAACACCTAAACCATACTTAACTAGAGTTCGATTCTCACCAATAATCGGCATCACATCAGCCACCGTGGCAATAGCCACTAAATCAAGTAACCATTTTTCTAAAGAATCCAGCGAATCATTTTTAAGAGAATTTTTTGGTGATAAAAGAGCAGAAGTTAATTTATAAGCCACGCCAGCGCCAGCTAATTCTTTAAAAGGATATTTCTCCCCCTTCTGCCAAGGGTTAACTATGGCCACTGCCTTGGGCAATTTATCTCCTACCCCATGATGGTCAGTAATAATAACATCTAGACCCAAAGAATTAGCTAATTTCACTTCAGCTAAATCACGAATACCGCAATCAACAGTAATAAGCAACTTTGTCCCATCTTGAGCTAATTGTTTAATCGCCTTTTCGTTTAAGCCATGTCCTTCTTTCTTTCGTTCAGGAATATAGATATTTATATCTCTGACGCCTAAAGTTTTTAAGGTTAAAAATAAAATAGCCGTTGAACAAACGCCATCGGCATCATAATCACCATAAATAGTAATTGGCTCTTTTTTCTTTATCGATTGGGAAATCCGTTTAACTGCCTTGGTCATTCCCTTCATTAAAAAAGGGTCATGGAAGTCTGTTTGATAATCTGGATTAAAAAACTCATCAATCTGCTCTTGGGTTCCCAGCCCCCGACTGTAAAAAAGCTGAACAATCAAAGGAGAAAATTCTGGAAATCGCTTTAAAAATTTCTCTGGTGCTTTTGGTTTTAGTTGCCAAATCATTATTAAAATTGAAAATTATCTGAGGACTTCTATCCCCGGTAGCTTCTCCCCAGCTAAAAATTTCAGCATGGCTCCCCCGCCAGTAGAAACATGGTCTATTTTATCTAACAAAGCCAATTTATCTAAAACAACAATGGTGTCGCCTCCACCCACTATTGAAAAAGCCGAGCTTTGAGCCACTGCTCGGCCTACTTCTTTAGTTCCTGAAACAAACTCCTCTACTTCAGAGAGCCCCATCGGGCCATTCCAAACAATCATTTTAGCTTGGGAGATTACTCGATTAAAAAGCTGACTGGTATCTGGTCCGATATCCAAAATCATCTCATCTTCTTCGGTATTGCCAACCGGAGCAATTCGAGTAGGAGCCTCCCCCGAAGGATCAATTGAGACAACTACATCTAATGGAATATGAAGTTTAATATTAGTCAGTTCTAATTTCTTAACTTCTTCAACCATTTCTTCTTCGGTGACTGATTTACCAATGGCAAAGCCCTTAGCACTAATAACTGTATTAGCCAAAGCACCTCCTAAAATTATCCCCTCAGCCTTTTCTAAAAAATTTTTAATTACTTTAATTTTAGTAGAAATCTTTGCCCCACCAATGATAATCACCAAAGGATGCTCAGGCTTATCCAAAGCCCTAGAAAGGATTTCAATCTCTTTTTCCAAAAGTAAACCAGCACAACTAGGTAAATATTGAGGCAAGCCGACTATGGAAGCATGAGTCCGATGGCTAACCCCAAAAGCATCATTGACATAAATTTCACCTAAATTAGCTAGCCCTCTAGCAAAATCTGAACTGTTAGCTCCCTCCTCTGGGTGAAAACGCAGATTTTCTAATAAAATAATCTCTCCTTTTTGAATATTCTTTACTTGCTCTTCAACTTCTTGACCAAGGCAGTCATCTAATTTAACAACAGCTCTGCCTAAAAGTTCCTCTAATCTTTGGGCTACTGGGTCTAAGCGCAAACTTTCTACAACTTTACCGCCCGGCCTGCCCAAATGAGCCAAAAGAATGATTTTAGCTTTTTGGTCTAGTAAATAATTAATGGTCGGTAAACTAGCCTCCAGACGCCAATCTTCCTTACTATCAACTTTTTGGTCATCACCTAAAGGAACATTAAAATCAGCTCGCACCAGGATTTGTTTGTTGGTAAAGTTGAAATCCCTAAGAGACTTCATGCTCATTATTGTTAGCTAGCGACAGCGTTCTCAATAATTTTAACAAACTCACTAGCATTTAAACTGGCCCCACCAACCAGCAGTCCGTTCATGCCAGCTCCTTTGATATAGCTAGCTGCATTTTGACTAGTGACACTACCTCCGTAAAGAATTCTCGCTTTCTCGGCTATCAAGCGGTTATAAAGTTTAGCCAAAGTTTTTCTAATAAATAAAGCGGCTTTCATGGCATCATCAGGCAAACAAGGATTGCCTGTGCCAATTGCCCAAACTGGCTCATAAGCAATAACCACCTCTCTAATTCGACTCAAAGAAACATCAGCTAAGTCCTTCTCTAATTGCTCGCCAATAACTAAACTCGCTTCACTAAGCGGCCGGCCTTCAGAATTAAAAGCATCTCTGGCCTCTTCGCCAACACATAAAATAGGTTTGAGCCGAGCCTCTAAAGCAGCTCTCAACTTTTTATTTACCACTTCGTCCGTCTCCTGAAAATACTTCCGTCTTTCCGAATGTCCAATAATAACATATTGGCAATCCAAATTCTTAAGCATTGAAGGAGAGACCTCTCCGGTATAGGCGCCCTTTGCTTCCCAAAAACAATCTTGACCACCAAAAGCAATTCTTTGACTACTCCTTCTTGGAGGCAAAGAAACAGCCGTAACTAAATTTAATAAATAAACAAAGGGCGGACAAAAAACCACCTCTACTTCTTTTATTTTTTTGATTTCTTTTTCTACAGTACTAAAAAGATGTTCCGCTTCTTTTAAGGTGGTTGGACTCATTTTCCAATTAGCTATAATTAATGGCTTATTGTTCATTGTTTGCTGTCCGCTGACTTAAATGCCGCCAGACCCACCAAATAATTCCCAAAATAATTAAACCGCCGATGACCAAATCAAATTTCTCGAAATAGACTTTAATAGCCGACCAATTTTCTCCCAAAACGACCCCAGCATAAGTTAATGCAAAAGACCAAGGCAGAGAACCAGCTAAAGTATAAAAACAAAATTTTTTGAAATTCATCCGAGCGATACCCGCGGGCAGAGAAATGAAGGTCCTAACAACCGGCAAAAGACGACTGAAAAAAACTGTGCTTTGACCATATTTCCTAAACCAGCCATCGGCTCGCTCCAAGTCATGAGAGGAAATTAAAATATATTTGCCGTATTTCTTGACTAAAGGCCGCCCCCCATAGTAACCAACCCAATAACAAGCTATTGAACCAAGTAAATTGCCAATGGCTCCCCAAATGACTACTGGCCAAAAAAGAAACCGGCCCATAAAAACTAAATAGCCGGAAAAAGGCATAATGATTTCTGAAGGAATAGGGATACAGGCGCTTTCCAAAGCCATCAAAGTAGTGATACCGAAGTAGCCGGTGGTTGAGATAACTTTAATGACAAAAGAACCAAGTAGCGTTAAGAGCGTTTCCATTTTTTATTTTGATTATTGTTTTCTTAAAAACTCAGCGGCCTTCTCTGGCTCAATAGTGCTAATTTCTACACCGGCTCCTAATTCAAAGCCAGCCCAGATAGCAGTTTTTGGTAAGATATTTAAATGCCAGTGGTAATGGTCGTAACTCCCCTTATCACAGGGAGCGGTGTGGATATAGAAATTATAAGCCGGGTCATTCAAGCTTTTATAAACTTTGTTTAAAGCCTCCCTTAAAGCCTCAGCAAAAAGTCCTTTTTCCACTTCAGTCATTTTTTCAAAATAAGGCTGGTGCTCTTTAGGATAAACTCTTACTTCAAAAGAAACCTGAGGAGCAAAAGGGGCAAGAACAACAAACTTATCATTTTCATAGATAATCCGCTGGCCATCTTTCATATCCCAATTAACCATAGCACAATAGACACATTCCCCCTGACTTCTGTAAAAAGCCTCCGCCCCATCAAGACTGCTTCGCAAATCTGGATCAATCACTGGAATAGCCATTAATTGAGAGTGAGGATGGGCTACTGAAGCACCAGCTTCCTGGCCATGGTTATGAAAAATAGAAATGTATTTGATAAACTTTTTATCCATTAGGTCCAAATACCTCGCCTGATAAAGGTCAACTACCATCATCATCTCTTCTTTGCTAAATTGAGCCATTTGCCTTTGGTGGTCAGCAGTGATAATAACCTCATGAAAGCCGAGGCCATTCATAATCCTGTTAGGTCCCTCCTTTCTTTCTCCCAGGCTATCCCCCTTAGAAAAAGCTGGAAACTTGTTAGGGATGGAAATAACAAACCAAGAACCATCCTCTTTGTCGCGTCGAACAATCTTTTCTTTTATGTTCTCCTCTTGACAAAAAGGACATTCACTAGGAGGAACAGTTTTTTCATCCCGTTTGTGCTTGGCAAAGCTTTCTGGACGACGAGCCCGCCCCGTGGCAATAACTACCCAATCATTAGAAACTAAATCCATCCTTAATTCTGAGGGAAATTTACTTTTAGCTTTGCTTTTGGTCATATTTGCCTATGATAAGATTCCATTTAATCTTTAATAATTCTTTCAGAGTTCGCCAATAACTTTTTAAAGTGACCTTACTTTCTCCTGGGTTTATCCAGGTAACAGGTAGCTCTTTAATTCTATATCCCAACTTCTTAGCAATAACTAAAATTTCAATATCAAATCCCCAACGCTCTATTGTCTGACGAGAAAAAATATCTTCCGCTAATTTGCCAGGGAAAAGCTTAAAGGCCCGCTGCGTATCATGAATCTCCCAAATAGTTAAAAAACGGATTAAATATTTTGACCATTTGCCAAGCATCCGTCTGTACCAAGCAGCCTGCTCTTCAATTTTTGCTCCTGCCACTTCAATTGAACCAATAACTATATCATAATCTTGGTCTAAATATGGCCAGAAATTTTCAATCTGGTCCATAGAAATAGCATTATCAGCATCAACATATATTCGATACTTCCCTTGAGCTTCTAACATCCCTTGTCTGACTACCCATCCTTTGCCATGATTTTCATAATTATCAATTAATTTAAGTCCCTTAACTAAATTAGTAAATTTTTTAACTATCTGAGCTGTCTTATCCTTAGAGCCATCATTGACCACAATAATCTCATAAGAATAATCTCGCTTACTTAAATAATGGTCAATATCTAATAAAGTGTTGCCAATACGCTTTTCTTCATTATAGGCTGGGATAACTACTGATAAATAAATTTTTTCCATGTTGCTTGTATTATACTATATTTTTAGATAAGATACAAAAAGTATGAAATATTATATTATAACCTATGGCTGTCAGATGAACAAATCGGACAGCCAGAGAATAGCTACTCAATTGGAAGAAAAAGGATATCAGCCTACCCAAGGAATAAATCAAGCAGATTTAGTAATAATTAATGTTTGCTCAGTGAGGCAGTCAGCCGTTGATAGAATTTATAGTAAAGTTAAACAAATTCGTTCCCAATCCGCCAGCCGGCGAAGAAAAACCAAAATTATCTTAACTGGCTGTCTCTTAGAAAAAGATAAAAATGAACTCAAAGGCCAAGTTGATGAAATTTGGCCAATTGTCGATTTGGCAATCATACCAAAATGTCAATCTTCTCGCCATGCTTTTGTGCCTATTATGACTGGCTGTAATAACTTCTGTAGCTATTGTGTGGTTCCCTACACGCGAGGCAGTGAATATTCCCGGCCAGCCCAAGAAATTATTGAAGAGATAAAAGATTTAGTTAGAAAAGGATACAAAGAAATAACCCTCCTAGGGCAGAATGTGAATAGCTATCAGGGAAAGGGACAGTCCCTGAGGGACAGTCCTTGGTCCAAGGGATATCCTTCACCTCTCAATTTCCCAAGACTCTTAAAAATTCTCAATGATATACCTGGCAATTTTCAGATAAAATTCCTCACCTCCCATCCTAAAGATATGTCTGATGAGCTGATTAGGGTAATTGCTCAAGGAGAAAAAATCTCTAAAGAAATTCATTTGCCAGTTCAGTCAGGCGATGACGAAATCCTTAAGAAAATGAATCGCCAATATACCGTCAAAGATTACAAAAACCTAATTAAAAAAATTCGCCAAAAAATTCCCCAAGCAAAAATATCAACTGATATTATTGTTGGCTTTCCTGGCGAAACAAAAAAGCAATTTCAAAAAACGGTTAGCTTAGTTAAAGAAATTGGCTTCAGTCAGGCCTATGTGGCTGCCTATTCTCCTCGTCCTGGCACAACAGCAGCTAAATTTAAAGATGACGTGCCTTCTTTAGAAAAGAAAAGAAGGAAAAGAATGTTATTGGAAATAGTTGGTTAAAATAAAAAAGGCACTTAGTGCCTATAAGAATGAAGGGGGAATCGCCTAAGGAAATAGACCGAGTTGCCAAGGAAAGCTACGGGTTTTTTGATAAGCTTGACTTGGATTGGTCTTAAAAGCGGACCTTCGACGATCCCCCTCAGCCGTTGGTTGGCCTAGACGAGTTACGGAGACGGACTCCTTATCCTGTGATGTCTGTCGACATCTCACTCAGCGCAATCATAGGCATCATCCCTCCTTTCTGCCGCCCGCCTAGGCAGGCGGTTAACAACAAAACGAACTACGCCTAAGAACTCTATCTATTTAAAGCATATTATCTCTAAAAAACTATGTCAAGAAAAAATTATCCACTCAGTAAAAAGGGCGCCTCGCTGAGACGCCCGTCCTCTTAAAGAGCTCATGGTTTGGGAGGTTTATGCCTTTCCTCCTGTCTGGTATTGTGGGTGTTATCCTTATTGGGACCCCATTGACAAGTCCATAGATAGGTCCAACTATTACCTACTCTGAAAGGCCAATATCCTTGTCCACTGACCTGATATTTTTCCAAGACAGCGATATCCCTTTCTCCACTACGATAATCAACCTCCAATCTAACAACTCCCACTTCTTCTGAAAACCAATATCGCTTTTTTGAATAAGGCGGTCCGGTATACTTCTTGGGAATCTCAAATTCTGTTTCTATCTCCAGGCAGCTAAACTTCCCGGCCGGCACAGCAATTCTTTTACCAAGGGCTTTTATCTTGGTTTTAGACCTCAAAATAAAGTAATTTGACTCTCCTTTCTCGTGCCAGAAATTCCCTCTCTCCAATGGTAATTTCAATAAAGTATGAGCTGGACAAGTAGTCATGTTGTGAAAGGGACTATTTCTGGTATTGTATTTTACAAGCTTCATTCGACCATCAGTTATCTTTACATTAAACCAGCCTCGCCCTCCGAATTCTGATTTGGTAATTTTTGCCATAAAACTTCCATCTTTTCTAATCTTTATTCCCTGATAAATCTCAACTCCTTCCATTCCCATATCTCTATCCTCCTTTATAATTTTCTATAGTTAAAGGTTAAAGAACAGAATCCTAAACTTATTCTTTATAATAATACAATAATAAAAATATGTCAAATAAAAAATTGCCGTCTTTAGTGGTTATTCTTGGGCCAACTGCCTCTGGAAAATCTGAATTAGCTATTAAATTGGCTAAGGAATTTAGAGGTGAAATAGTTTCCGCTGACTCCAGGCAAATTTATCAAGAAATGGATGTTGGAACAGGCAAACTGACTAAAAAACAAATGACTGGCTTCCCCCATCACTTAATCAATCTGGTTAAACCCAACCAAGAATTTACCCTGGCTCAATATAAAAAATTAGCTATCAAAACTATCAAAGACATTCAAAAAAGAAATAAACTTCCCTTTTTAGTGGGCGGGACTGGTCTCTATATCCAAGCGGTGATTGATAATTTAGCTATCCCCCAAGCTAAACCAAATAAAAAACTAAGAAACAAACTGGAAAAACTAACTAATCAAAAGCTTCTTAGCCAACTTAAAAAAATAGACCCTCTCACTGCCTCAACAATTGACCCTCATAACAAAAGACGCCTTGTTCGCGCCTTAGAAGTTTGTCTTTTAACTAAAAAACCTTTCTCTGAGCAAAGAAAAAAAGGCCAATCTCTTTTTAATGTTTTACAAATCGGCCTGGGGTTAAATAAAAAAACTCTTCATAAAAAAATTGACCAACGAGTCGAGCAAATGATAAAAATGGGCCTAATTGAAGAAACAAAAAAACTGGTTAGAAAATACTCTTTTAATTTGCCAGCTATGTCCGGCATTGGCTATCAAGAAGTAAGCCAGCATCTCCAGGGGAAAATCAGTCCTGAACGAGCTAAAGAATTAATCAAACTCCATACTCGCCAATATGCCCGACGCCAAATGACTTGGTTTAAAAGGGACCAACGAATCAAATGGATAAAAAATTACTCTCAAGCCGAAAAACTAATTAGAGATTTCCTTCTTTAAAATTTCAGCTACTACCTCAGGATTGGCTTTCCCCTGACTAGCGGCCATCACCTTACCAATTAAAAACTGAAGGGCTTTTTCTTTACCGGCTTGATAATCTTTGACTGGCTGAGGATTATCTTTAATCACTCGATTAACTATCTTAACCAAGGCTGCTTCGTCACTAATCTGCCTTAACTCTTTAGCTTCAATGATATGAGAAGGATCACTGCCAGTCTCAAACATATCTTTTAAAACAGCTTGAGCAGCTGAACTGGAAATTTCTTTTTGCTGAATTAGAGTAATAAATTCAGCAAAATTTTCTGGACTAATTTGACAATCTTCCATCTCTGTTTTACTAGCCCATAATAATTTCTGTAATTCAGTCAAGAGATAATTAGCCGTTAACTTAACTAGTGGCTGTTTGTCACTAATTGATTTAATCTTTGACCAGGTTTCCAATTCCGAAACCACTTGCTCAAAATAATCAGCCAACTCTTTGTTGGTCACTAAAGTCAAAATATCAGCTTGAGGTATTTTATATTCCTCAATAAACCTCTTTCGTCTGGCTTGAGG
The DNA here is from genome assembly GCA_964346955.1 of uncultured Candidatus Saccharibacteria bacterium. GTDB lineage: Bacteria > Patescibacteriota > Minisyncoccia > Portnoybacterales > UBA2143 > CAYFWT01. The sequence continues at coordinate 10,346 of CAYFWT010000012.1, read as the reverse complement.
TAGCTCCGGAAGTTCTTTTTTGATTTGCTCCACTTCCTCTGAGCTAATAGATAAGGGAGGCAAATCTGGCTCTGGGAAGTAGCGATAATCCTGAGCCTCTTCTTTGCCTCGTTGAGAAAAAGTCTTTTGTTTATTCTCATCCCAACCCCTAGTTTCTTGAACAATTTGCTCGTTTGATTCTAATAAATCAGTCTGCCTTTTAATTTCGTAGTCAATGGCTCGCTCCACTGCCCGAAAAGAATTCAAATTTTTAATCTCTACTTTGGTACCTAATTCTTTCTTTTTCGCCCTTAAGGAGATATTCACTTCACAACGCATCTGGCCTTTCTCCATATTAGCATCAGAAACAGTCAAATAACGCAAAATCAGCTGCAATTCCTCACAAAACTGCCGCGCTTGATGACCGGATGAAATATCTGGTTCAGTAACTAATTCCATTAAAGGCACTCCCGCTCGATTAAAATCAACCAAAGAATAATCCACCTTCGCCGGGTGGACCAATTTGCCAGTGTCTTCTTCAAGATGAACTCTGGTAATTCTAATTTTTTTGCCCTCAATTTCTAAAAATCCCTTCACTGAAAAAGGTTTATCATATTGAGAAATCTGATAACCTTTAGGTAAATCAGGGTAAAAATAATTCTTTCGGTCAAATTTGGAAAACTGAGGAACCTGACAATTTAAAGCTAAGGCTGTTCTGATAACCGAATTAACTGCTTTTTGATTAATCACTGGGAGGGTGCCGGGATGCCCTAAACAAATCGGGCAAATATTAACATTGGGCTCCCCAGCCTCAGAGTCATTCAAACAATCGCAGAACATTTTACTCTGGGTCTTTAATTCCGTATGTATTTCTAAACCAATAATCGATTGATATTTCATGGTTGCTACCAATTAAGAATTTAATACAAGATAGGTATGGATTTTTGCATTTATTTTTTAGTGGCTAAAACAACATTCTTTAAAAGATATGCCACCGTCATTGGGCCAAGACCACCGGGTACTGGCGAAAGCCACTTGGCTTTCTGACTGACGCTTTCAACATCAATATCACCAACTATTTTTCCTCTTCTTTGGGCAATTCCCCCATCAATTAAAATAACACCATCTTTAACCATTGAACCTTTGATAAAATTTGGCCGGCCAAGAGCAGCAATTAAAATGTCAGCTGTAATTTGGGCGCGTCGCGCCCAAATCTTGACATAAGCTGCCCTCAGGCCTTTCTTTCTTAAAAAGCAACAAAGTGTCTGGCCAAAGACATCCGAATTAACCAAGGCGACTGCTTTTTTATTTTTTAAATTTTCTTTAGTCTCTTTTAAGGCCTGCCAAATTGCCAAGATAAATGGAGATTCAAAATGACTTCCCCTGACAAATCCATCAACATCTTTGCTAGGACTAATCTCCTTTATAATTTTATCAGCTGATATTTTTCTTGGCAAAGGCAACTGGACTAAAATTCCATCTATTTTAGAATCTTGATTGAGTGAGGCGATAATTTCCAAGATGGCTTTTTCTGAAATACTACTAACTAAATTATACTTTTTAATTTCAAGGCCAACTTCTCGGGCTGCTTTTTCTTTAAGACTAAGGTATAGCTGAGAAGCCGGATTATTGCCGATTAAAATAACTGCTAAAGCTGGCTTAATTTTTTTTGCTTTAATCTGCTTTTTTAAATCAGCCAAGATTTTTTTGGCTATTTTTTTACCTTGAATAATTTTCACCTTAGCTAACTAAGGACTGTCCCTCAGGGACAGTCCCTAAGGGACAGTCCTTGTTTATTTATAAAACAGGGAACCTTTTAGACAAACTAATTACCTCCTTTGCTACTTCTGCCCTTGCTTTTTTGTCATTAATATTCTTAATAATTTTAGCAATGAAAAGGCTGGTTTGTTTTATTTCTTTTTCTTTCAGCCCCTTGGTAGTCACTGCTGGTGTGCCAACTCTAATACCCGAGGTTTCCCATTTAGAACGTCGGTCAAAAGGTACCAGGTTACGATTGACATAAATATTAGCTTCCTCAAGAGCCTCTTGGACTCTCTTACCTGAAAGGCCTAATTTAGTTAAATTAACTAAAACAAAATGAATATCAGTGCCGCCAGAGACTAAATCCAACCCTTCTCCTAAAAGAGTAGCCGCTAAAACTTGGGCATTTTTAACTACTTGTTTTTGGTATTTTATAAAACCCTTTCCTCGAGCTTCGCCAAAGGCAACTGCCTTGCCAGCAATCTCATTTCCCAAAGGACCTCCTTGGAGACCAGGGAAAACCGCCTTATCAATTTTGTTGGCAATTTCTTTATTTTGTGAAAGAATCAAGCCACCGCGAGCTCCTCTTAAAGTTTTATGAGTGGTAGCGGTGACCACATCACAATAAGGAAAAGGATGAGGATGAATCCTCGCTGCTACCAGTCCTGCAATATGGGCAATATCAGCCATTAAATAAGCACCACAATCTTTAGCAATTTGACCAAATTTAGCAAAATTAACCTGGCGAGGATAACTAGAAGCACCACAGATAATCAGCTTTGGTCTTTCTCTCTTGGCAATTTTTCTGACCTGGTCAAAATCTATCCGTTCGGTTTTTTTATCAACCCCATAAAAAATAAAATCATAAAATCGACCAGAGAAATTCACTGAAGCACCATGAGATAAATGGCCACCCTGGTCAATTCCCATAGCCAAAACTTTATCCCTTGGCTTAAGTAAAGCGAAATAAACGGCCTGATTGGCCTGGGAACCAGAATGGGGCTGGACATTAGCATAATTGGCTTTAAAAATTTTCTTAGCTCGCTCAATGGCTATTTTTTCAATCTGGTCAATAAAGGCCAGGCCAGAATAATATCTCTTTTGAGGATAACCTTCAGCATAGCGACCACTTAAAATACTGCCCACTGCCTGGCGAATCGCTGGGCTGGGATAATTATCCGAAGCAATCAAATTAAGCCCTTCTTGATGACGGGCAAATTCTTGCTTGATTAAATTATCAATTTTGGTATCTACCATAAAGGAGGTAGTTAAAAGGCACGCCCTTAAAAGGACATCCTTTGTCAATATTATTATATTGGTTTTTTAGAAAAATAAAAGCCCCGGCTAAGTTTTTTGTAAAACTTAGGCGGGGCAAAGCTTCATTTTTATTCTTTCATTTTATCTTTCCAAATATCTAACCTAACTCCTGCCTCTTTGAGCATCTCTTCAGCTAACTCATCTGGATAACGATTGAGAATTACCATTCTTTTTATACCTTCATCAATAATCATTTTAGCGCAATCATTACAAGGAGAATTAGTACAAAGCAGCTCTGCTCCTACTAAAGAGTCTCTGGTGTGGAGGGCCTGCCGAATAGCATTATTCTCTGCATGAAGTCCCCGACAAATTTCATGCCGTTCTCCGGCTGGAATACCCCGCTTTTCTCTCTCGCATCCTATATCTAAGCAGTGCTTAAGACCCGAAGGAGCTCCGTTATAACCTGTACCTAAAGCCTTCTTGCCCATGACCAATACTGCTCCAACTTTTCGTCTTAGACAGGTTGACCTTTTGGCAGCCAGCTTGGCCATCTCCATAAAATATTCATCCCAAGTTGGTCTAATCATAATTCCCACCCCCTTAATTTTCAAAGAACTTTAAAGGACAGATGTTTATCTGCCCTCCTTTTTATGCTAAGGACTGCCATTTAGGGACAGTCCCTAAGGGACAGTCCTTAAGGACTGTATTTTAGGGACTGTCCCTAAAACTATTTAACTTCTATGCCCATACTTCGGGCAGTTCCTTCAATAATCTTCTCGGCTTGCTCCAGTGAGTAGGCATTTAGATCAACCATCTTCTTTTCAGCAATCTGGCGAATCTGTTCTTTGGTTACCTTGCCTACTTTAGTTTTATGAGGCTCACCTGAGCCTTTTTCCAGACCAGCTGCTTTTTTTAAAAGTTCAGCGGCGGGTGGAGTCTTTAACTTAAAATCAAAAGTTCGGTCCTCGTAAACAGTAATTTCCACTGGAATAATATCACCAGCCATTTCTTTGGTTGCTTCATTAAATTTGGCACAAAAATCCTGAATATTTAAGCCGTGCTGGCCTAAAGCTGGCCCAATTGGTGGAGCAGGATTGGCCTGGCCAGCCGGAACTTGAAGTTTAATAATAGTTTTGATTGGCTTAGGCATATATTCTACAATTTTTTCACCTGTAAAAAGTCTAATTCCACCGGTGTTTCTCGACCAAATATCGAGACTAAGACCTTAATTTTGCCTCTTTTCTCATCAATTTCAGAAATCTTTCCATCAAAGTCTTTAAAGGGACCATCAATAATTTTAACTGAATCACCGACGGCTACATCAATCTTAAATTTAGGCTCCTCTACACCCATCCGTTTCTGCAAAGATTCAATCTCCTCCAAAGAAATCGGCGTTGGTAAGGTACCGGCGCCAATAAAGCCGGTTACCCGAGGAGTGTTTCGAACCACATACCAAGAATCATCAGTAACAATCATTTCAACCAAAACATAGCCCGGATAAATTTTTTCTTCGACTACCTGCCGCTTGCCTCCTTTTATCTTGATTTTTTTCTCAGTCGGGACTAAAACATTAAAAATTCTGTCCTCCATACCCATTGACTCAATTCGCTGCTTTAGATTTCTAGCCACCGCTTCCTCATAACCAGAATAAGTATGAAGAACATACCAATTTTTTCCTTGTTGTATTTGTTTAGGCACGTTCCTTCGCCTTCGGCTCAGTCAAATTAAAAATTCAAAAAGAAAAATTAAAAACCAAGCCGAATAAACTAAACTATAAATCTATCAAGTAACCAAGTAAACAAAAAATCCAAACCGCCTAAAAAAGCGGCTACGGCCACACTAAAACCAATAACAATGAAAGTGTACTTGACTGTTTGCTTGCGGGTTGGCCAAGTTACCCGTTTTAATTCAATACGGACTTCTTTAAGAAACTCTATACCTTTTTTAGGCCATTGGCTAATTTGCATTGGTCTTTAAAAAGCCCCGCAGGGCTGTTTTTTATATCCTAACTTAACCCTTAAACGGTGTCAAGCGCTTGACAGCTACTTTATATATCCAAATTCTTCACCTTCTTAGCATGAGTTTGAATAAATTTCTTTCTTGGGGGGACCTCATCGCCCATCAAAATATCAAAAATCTTATCAGCCTCCTTAGCGTCTTCAACAGTCACCTGCTTCATCACCCGGTTAGCCGGATCCATGGTTGTCTCCCATAATTGACCAGGATTCATCTCTCCTAAACCTTTGTAACGTTGAATTCCAACCCCCTCTTTGCCCATAGCTGTTAAAATTTCTTCTTTGTCTTCGTCAGTATAACCATACTCTATTTGTTTTCCTTTCTGCAGGCGATAAAGAGGCGGTTGAGCAACATAAAGATATCCCTTCTCAATAATTTCCGAGAAATAGCGGAAAAATAAAGTTAAAAGGAGGGTCCGAATATGGGCGCCATCGACATCAGCATCGGTCATAATAATAATCCGATGGTATCTTAATCTATTAATATCAAATTCTTCAGCAATGGCTGCTCCCAAGGCAATAACCAGCGCCCTAATTTCTTTAGAGGATAAAGCCCGATCTAATCTGGCTTTCTCCACATTAAGAATCTTTCCCCGCAAAGGCAGGATTGCCTGAAAAGTTCTATCCCGGCCCTGTTTGGCTGAACCACCGGCTGAATCTCCTTCGACAATATAAAGCTCTGATTCCTCGGCCTTACGATTGGAGCAATCAGCCAACTTGCCTGGTAGGGTCATTCCTTCCAAAACTCCCTTACGGATAACTGTTTCTCGAGCCACTTTGGCTGCTTGACGAGCTTTAGCAGCCAGAATACATTTATCCATAATCGCCTTGGCATCTTGAGGACTTTTCTCTAAGAACTCCTCGAGACTATCAGAAACTACTGCCTCAACGGCGGTCCGTGCCTCAGGATTACCTAATTTTGCTTTGGTCTGTCCTTCAAACTGGGGCTCTCTTAATTTAACACTAACTACGGCGGTCAACCCTTCTCTGACATCGTCACCACTTAATTTCTCATCCGAGTTCTTCAAAAAGCCACTCTTTTTAGCATAATCATTGAGAGTCCTAGTCAAAGCTGTTCGAAAACCAGTTAAATGCATGCCCCCTTCACCAGTATGAATATTATTGGCAAAACCTTCCTCATACCCTTGGATATCACCAGTGTACTGAAGAGCTACCTCAACCAAAATTCCTTGATGCTCTTTGGCCGTATAAAAAATATGGGGATGCTTAGGTTCTTCGTCGCGGTTTAAATAATCAACGTAAGAAATCAAGCCGCTGTCGAAATAAAAAGTGTAACTCTTTAAAGGATTATGCCTCTCATCAATCACTTTAATCTTTACTCCAGGAGTCAAATAAGCTTGCTGCCTTAAGTGGTCCAAAATTTTGTCCCAATTAAATTTTATCTCTTTGAAAACCTGGGGGTCTGGATCAAAAATCACTACGGTGCCGGTCTTTTTGCATTTGCCATCTTTTTTAACTTTGGTCTTGGCTTTGCCTCGAGAATACTCCTGGTTGTATTTTAGACCCTTCCGACAAACCTCAACTTTCATCCATTTAGAAAGGGCATTAACTACTGAAACACCGACTCCGTGCAAACCACCGGCAATTTTATAAGACTCGCCGCCAAACTTGGCACCAGCATGAAGAGTGGTCATCACTGTCTCTAAGGCAGATTTCTTGGTCTGGGGATGCTTTTCAACTGGAATACCTCGGCCATCATCAGTCACTCTAACTCGGTTATCTGGTAATAAACTCACTTCAATCTCTTTACAATATCCAGCAATGGCTTCGTCTAAAGAATTATCAACACATTCCCAAACTAAATGATGTAACCCCTCGGAGCCAGTTGAACCAATATACATACCCGGCCGACGTCTGACCGGCTCCAGTCCTTCTAAGACATAAATGTCTTTTGCCTCATAGGTTGATTTTTTGTTGTTGTTTGAAAACACAGTGTTAATTTTCAATTTTTAATTTCTAATTTTCAATAAATTAATTGATTTTCAATTTTCAAACAATAACTCAATTATTATAGGTTTGAAAATTGAATCATTGAAAATTCAATGAAAATTGGAAATTGGAAATTATCTTCTCACTTCCCAGCCCCCTTCCTCTTCCAAGGTCTGAATAACTTTTTCTTGTAATTTATTAACTTCCTTATCAGTCAGAGTACGATCATCGGCTTGATAAATAATATGGAAAGCCAAATTCTTTTTGCCTTGGGGAATCTCTTCTCCTTCGTACATATCAAACAAATCAATATCTTTTACCAAAGGACCACCAGCCGCATGGATTAAATTAAGCACTTCAACTACTTTGGTGCCTACATCCACTAAAAGAGCGATGTCTCTGACCACGGCCGGGTATCTAGAAGGAGGCAAATAAATCCTCTCTTCAGTGGCTAAGGTAACCAGTTTTTTAAAATCTAGCTCAAAACCAGCCACCCGAGAATCGATTCCCATCTTCTCTAAAGCTCTTTTATCAATTTCGGCCAGCCAGCCTAAACAGTCATTACTAATTTTTACCTCGGCTCGTCTGATGGGATGACAAAAACCAGGTACTGGTGAGCCAATCTTAGCAATCTTGTCATCATACCAAATATCACTAATCCGCAATTTGTTTAAAACTGAATCGATAACTCCTTTTAGTCTATAAAATTCTTGAGCCTCTTGGGCCTGTTTAGATTTACTTTCCAAAGAAATAACCCCAGCTAATATTTTTTCTTCTTTTCCCTTACCTTTCTTGTCTTTTTGAAAAACTTTGCCAATTTCAAATAATCTCACTTCCTCAAAATATTTTTTATTCTCTTTAACGTTTTTAAGTAAATTAAGGATTAAACTGGGCCGCAGATATCTCTGTTCCTGGCTAACTGGATTAGCCACCTCAATCAGCGAGGGTTGCGTTTGATAAAGACTAATCTCTTTTTCGCTAACAAAGGAGTAGTTATAAACCTCACTAAAACCAAAATTGTTTAGGACATCTGTTATTTTATTCTGATAAACTAAATCTTCATTTCTCTCGGGAGAGATTAAGGTGGCAGCTGGTAATTTAGAAGGGATTTTTTCATAACCATAAACTCGGCCAATTTCCTCAATCAAGTCCTCGGGAATAGAGATATCTAATCGCCGGGTGGGAATAGTAATATTTAGAATTTGGAATTTAGAATCTAGAATTTGGAATGATAATGATTCTAAAATTCTTACTATTTCCTTTTTGGGAATCTCTACGCCTAATAAGCTCTTTACTCGCTCTATATCTAATTTAATTTTTCGAGGTTTTATCTTGTTTGGGTAAACATCAACTACCCCCTCAAGAACCTGCCCCTCAGCCACTTCTTGAATTAAATAAGCAGCCATATCAATTGCCCCTTCAGTTAGATTAGGATCCAATTCATGTTCAAATCGCCAAGAAGCATCGGTTTTAAGTTTGAGCTGTTGGGAGCCTTGCCTAATAATCGGAGATGAGAAATTGGCTGCCTCTAAGATGACTCTTTTAGTTCGTTTATCGATTTCCGGACCCTTTCCTCCTTTAATCCCAGCTACCCCGACTGGATTTTTTTTATCAGCAATGACTAAGATATTTTCATCTAAATCATACGTTTCGTTGTCTAAAGTAGTAATCTTTTCTCCTTTTTTAGCCCTCCTAACAATAATGGTTTTGGCTTCAAGCTTATCCGCATCAAAGGCATGCAGAGGTTGGCCAGTCTCCAACATCACATAATTAGCAATATCAACTACATTACTAATTGGTCGTAGTCCACAAACCTTAAGCCGTTCTTGAATCCATTTGGGGGAAGGTCCTACTTTAACACCAACTAAGGCTCGGGCCATGTAGCGAGGACAAAGAGTTTTATCCTTAACTTCTACTTTAACAAAATTTTTAATTGACTCTTTTTGCTTGACTTTAATCTTCTTAGTCCAATCATCTTGAGTAAGTAAATATTTCAGTAAAGCCGCTATCTCCTGAGCAATCCCTAAATGACTTAAGCAATCATGAGCCCGATTAGGTAAAACATCTATATCCAGAAGATAATCCTGACCAATTCGGCCAACTAACTCTGTTTCAAAAGAATGCCTAGTCAATAAATCAGCCAGTTTGTCTGGAACTGGCAATCTCTTTTTGAAAAAAGATTGTAACCAGTTATAGGAAATTTTCATGCCAAATTTATCTAAATTTATGAACTAAATTTATTTAGTGAAATAAATTTAGCTATAAATTTGAGCACCCCCACACCATTTTTATTCTAAGCTAGATTGAATACGTTTTTTTAATTGCGCGAAAGCACGCGATCTTAATTTTAAATTATTTTCTCTCTTTCTAGCATCCTTCTCTGACTTATAACTCTCGTAGTAAATTAGTTCTAGCGGTCTTCTTGTTTTTGTTGACTTTACTTGTCCAGCATTATGTTCTTTGAAACGCTCTTTTAAATTAGCACTAAAACCTACATATAATCCGTAATCTTTTTTACTTTTTAGTATATAAACATAAAACACAATTGGTGTGGGGGTAAGGTTTTCTAACAAAATTTCTTTCGCTATCGCTCAGAAATTTTGAGAAAGCCCTTAAAACTGTCTCAAAAATCGTAAATCGCCACTATAAAATAATCTAATGTCATTAATCTGATACTTAAGCATGGCCAACCGATCTAGTCCTACACCAAAAGCAAAACCCTGCCATTTATTTGGGGGGTATCCCACCGCCTTAAAAACATTAGGGTGAACCATCCCCGCCCCCATAATTTCCATCCAATCTCCATCTTTTTTCTGGCCACTCTGACCTGTCATAATATCAACCTCAAAGCTTGGTTCAGTAAAAGGGAAATAACCAGGCCGCAAACGTATCTTTACTTGGGGACCAAAAAATCGCTTCAAAAATCCCTCAACAATTCCTTTAAAATTAGTCATCGAAACATCAGAGCCGACCATTAGTCCCTCCACTTGATAAAATTGAACATCATGAGAAGCATCAGTTGCTTCATGACGAAAACAACGACCAGGGACAATTATCCGCAAAGGCGGCTTATGTTTTTCCATATAACGAGCCTGCATCGGTGAAGTATGAGTCCGCAAAAGTAACCTCTTCATGTCTTTTAGCCAAAAAGTATCCCAGAGGTCTCTAGCCGGATGATTTTGAGGAATATTTAAAGCATCAAAATTATAATATTCGGTCTCCATTTCCGGACCATAAACCACCGAAAAGCCCATTGACTGAAAAATCTCTTCTACTTGACGCTGCACCAGAGTAATCGGATGAAGATGACCGGTTGGTGGCAAGGCCCCTGGGGCAGTTACATCAATCCATTCTTCTTGAAGCCCAAAACTTGGCACTCGAAGC
>CAYFWT010000011.1:0-13764 GCA_964346955.1 uncultured Candidatus Saccharibacteria bacterium | reverse complement strand
GCATGTTAAGATTTTTTCCTGCTTCATATTTTTATTATAACAAAAATCCGAGAAAGAATCTCGGATTTTTGAAAAAATGGACTCCGTGGGTAGGACTCGAACCTATCCAGGGATTACCTATCTTCTAACTTGTCTGGATAAATAAATAACTAACCCGCCTAATATAAGCAAACTAGTCCACTGACTAAAAGTGAAAGTCCAATAATGGGGATCGGCTAAGAAGGTGACAGTGGCTCGAGTAAAATCTAAGAAAAAGCGAGAGATACTATACCAGGCTAAGAAAGTGATAAAGAGCTGGCCTGGTTTCTTTAAGCGAGTTCGCAAAAACCAAAAAACAAAAAACATAACCAAACCATTTAAGGCCAAATATTCAGCTATTGGGTGGCGCAAAGTGCCATCAGGCCATAAAATCCCCCAAGGCAAATTAGTGATGGCTCCTTGGTGGTCATTAATCAAGGAGCAACCAAGCCGGCCAATAAAAATTCCTAAAGCAAGGGCGGGCGTTAAAAGGTCAACTATTTGCCAGGGATTCAATTTATTCTTTTTAACATAAAGCCAGCCAACAATCGAAGCCCCTAAAAGCCCTCCATAAAACACCAGCCCGCCGGCCCAAGCCTGAAAAATCTCCAGAGGGTGAGAAAGATAATAATGAGGAAACTGTAAGATATAAGCTAAACGAGAGCCAAAAAGCCCTCCTAAAAAAATAAAAATAACCAGCCAAAAGATTTTCTTTGGCTCAATCCCCTCTCTTTTAGCTTCTCTCAGAAATAACCAATAACCAACTAAAAAAGCTAAACCTAAAAACAATCCCCAGGTATAGAGAGTTATTGGACCAAGTTGGATTTGAGAATAGGAAAAGTATGGCATTAAACCTAAAAAATTACTTTGCTGAAAAGTATATCCCCGACCTTACTCTCTTTCTTTCAACTTCGGTGAATATTTAATTATTAGTTCCTTGGCCTTAATTAAGGCCTTAATTAAACTTTTTTTGGAAATTTTTGTCTTGGTTCTAATGAGGGTAGTTGGGCCAGGAAAATCTTTTGGCTCGATTAAAACATCGCCTTTTTGGGCTAATTTTTTAATCTCTTTGTTCTCTTCTTTATTTCGACCAACAATAATTTTGGTATCATCCACCCAAAAATGCCGGCCTAATTTTAATAATAAAACATCATTGCCTTGAACTTTTGACCAATGAGCCAAAAGCTCTCTCAAACGCTGGCCGAACTGTAAATCAGTTAACAGACAACCCCCCGCTGGAGTAGGATACTCTTTAATCCCCCACTTCTTAGCTAAAGCTATTTGTCTTTTTCTGCTTCGGCCAACAATATCTAAAAGTTTACTTCGGTCTACCAATCCCTTCTTCTCTAAAATAGTGGACTTGAGTAATTTAGCTGATAAAGGACGTAAGAGATACCCCTTAAGCGATGACTCTTTTTCCACCAAATCTAGAGCTTGTTTATTTTGGGACATGGGCCGTTCTCCAAGTACTTCGCCGGTAGCTATAAAATCAAATTTTCCCAATCCAGGGATAGGATGAGTACTTTCGGCGACATCGGATTGCGAGCGGGCATGGTCTCGCCGAAGGCGAGGAGCGAGCAATCCGCAAGAGCGAAAATCCTCGCTGGGGATTTTCGCGTTCGCCGAAAGCACTCGTCCTATCCCTACCAGCTCTTTAGCTTTTTTTAACATTAAAATATGGCAGTCAATACAGGGGTTAATTGCTTTGCCATAACCATGAGAGGGGTTTTTAACCATCTTTAAATGCTCCTTGGAAAAATCAATTATTTTAAGCTTTATCTTTAATTGCTTAGCTGCTTTTTTAGCTAAATCAGCATTAAAAAAATAACTGACAAAACTTAGGCCAGTTACTTCAATCTGTTGCTCTTGAAGAAGTCGAGCAGCTAAGATAGAATCTAAGCCGCCTGATAATAAAACAAGAGCTTTTATTTTTTGCAAAGTTTTAGATGGCACGAGAAGGACATTCTGAACGAAATGAGGGATTTCCTGAGGATTTACAGCTGGCTAGAGGATGCCTCTCGCCGGCAACGTCAGCAAGCTAACTTGCTTGGCGGGCAGGCGCTGACGCCCAGAATGACAACAAAACTTCCAATTGACAATTGCTGGTTAATATTAGGATTACATTAATTACTCAGTTATTTTAAAAACTTGGTCACCCTCTCTAGCTTGCTGGTCAACCTTGAGACCAATTGCCTGACCTTTTTTAGCTACCTCAACATTCTCATGCTCTACCTGCATTGAAGTCACTTCCTGTTCAAAATCGCTGGTCGCTCCCTTGATATGAACTTTGTCGCCTACTTTCAATCCGCCTTCATCAATCTCAACTACGGCCACCCCAATATTGGTGAAATAATGAGTAACCTTACCAACTAATTTTTCTTCCATTTTGTATTATCACCTCCTTTCTAAAGAGGAAAAATTTATGAGTAAAGTATAACTAAAAATTTTGCTAGTGGCCCCACGGGGAATCGAACCCCGGTTTTATGCTTGAGAAGCACATGTCCTAGGCCACTAGACGATAGGGCCACTTATCTTTAATCTAACATAAATAAGGAGATTTGTCCAATCTAGCCCTCGACTAACAATTTCTCAGCTTTCTCAGGATGGGCCATAATTTCCCTGACCACCTTTTCCATGTGAATAGCTCGTGACCCCTTAACTAAAATAACATCTCTCTTGGTTAATTCTTCTTGAACAGCCCTGGCAGCTTTTTCTGGCAAAGAAAATTCAAAAATTTTCTCTGGAGCCAGTCCTTGCTGACGGGCTTCCTCAGCAATAAAGCGAGCTCGGGAACCAACCGTAAAAAGTAAATTAACCACTGAAGTTACTTTTTGACCAACTTGCCGGTGGCCAGTCTCTGTCTCCTTGCCTAATTCTAACATATCCCCTAAAACAGCTATTTTTCTTTGGATTTCTTCCCCCCCAGCTAAAGGAAATTCCTCAAGAATCTCTAAAGCAGCTATGGTGGCCGAAGGCGAGGCATTATAACTGTCATCAATAATCCAAGTCCCTTTAATCCCTTTAATTAAATTAGTTCGACCAGGCAAAGAACGATATTTTCTTAAAGCAGCTGAGATTTCTACTAGGTTCAGTCCAAAATGTAAACCGACTGCCGTGGCGGCCGCCGTGGCATAGGCCTGCTGTTTGCCTAAAACTCTATTTAACTTAACTGGGACAACACTTCCTTGATAATCTAGCTTAAAACTAACTCCAAAATCACCCTTTTCTAAATTAACAGTTGTTAGGCCTGAGGTAATTGGGCCAAATTGGTAATTGAAAATTTTAAGATCGGCGCCCTGGCCAAAGCCATAATGAATAATCTTAGTCCTCTCAGGCAAGTCATCGCCAATTATCCGAACGGTCAAGTCATCATAATTTAAGACAGCTGAGCCTCCCTTGACCAAAGATTTTACTAAAAGAGCTTTCTCTTCAACTAATTTTCCTTTCTCAGGAAAAAATTCCACATGGGTTGGGAATTGACCGATGGCGGTAATTACTCCCACTTTCACCGGAATAAAATCAACTAAATATCTCATATCGCCTGGCCGATCAACCCCCATTTCTAAAACTAAAATTTCTGGATAACTCTTCTCCCATAAAATCGTTACCACCACTTTTAGAAAATTATTTAGCCAAGCTAAAAATGAACGGCCGCCTGTCTCTATTCCTAAAATGGTCAGAGGGACTCCTATTTCGTTATTATAATTTCTAAAATTTCGTCGGACCCGAAATTGTTTCCTCAGCACATGATAGATTGCCTCTTTAGTACTGGTTTTACCAGCGCTGCCAGTTACGGCGACAATCTCTGGCTGGTACCGCCAGAGAACTATCTGAGCTAATATTTTGAGAAGATATTGAAGGATACTACGCATCATAATTTTGTACCTATTGGGGTGGTATCTCCAAATAGTTAAACAAATATTCGGCTAATTTCTTAAAAGTCGGGCTAACTGAATCAGCAGCAAAGCGAATACCTTGAGGTTTATCTAATTTAATTAAAATAATAAATTGAGGGTCAAAAGCTGGAGCAAAACCAACAAAAGTATGAATGGTTTCTTCGGAATAACCGCCTTTTTCCAAGTCTGGTATTTGAGCAGTGCCAGTTTTGCCAGCGATAGCATAACCAGGCACCCGGGCTGGCCGACCGAAGCCATTATCCACTACACTGACCAGCATTTTAGTCAGCGCCTCAACAACTTGAGAAGGAATAACCTGGCTAATCATCTGAGGTTCTCTATTTATTTCAGTGCCATCCGGCTGAATTATTTTTTGAACAAGGTAAGGACGCATTGATTTACCATCATTAGCAATTGCCCCTAAGGCAACAATTAAATCCAAAGGAGTCACAGTAATTCCCTGACCAAAAGAAATGTTAGCCAAATTTATTTCTCGGCCAGTAAATAGATTAGATATATCGCCGCTAATTTCTCCGGAGAGATCCATTCCGGTGGGCTGACCAAAATTAAATCTCTGAACATAATCTTGAAAAATATCTTGACCAATTTTTTGTTGAACAAAGACAGCCCCAGTGTTAATAGATTTTTCTAGAACTTGAGTCATTGTTTGCTGGCCATAAACTTTTCCATCAACATTGGAAATGGTGCTTCCTTTAATTCTGATTAGCCCCTTATCTTGATAAGTGGTAAAAGGGCTAATCCGACCGCTGTCTAGTCCAGCTGCCATAGTCACTGGCTTAAAAACTGAACCCGGCTCATAAACTTTTTGAATTGATGGATTTAGAAAGATATTAATATCTTCTACTTGACTGTACTGATTAGGGTTAAAATTTGGCCAGCTAGCCATGGCTCTAATCGCTCCGCTCTTTGGTTCCATGACAATGATGGTGCCAGCGACTGCCTGCCAGCGTTCAATTAATTGCCTCAATTCTCTCTCGGTCTTAAACTGGATGTTCTGATCAATAGTTAAAATAAGTTTTGAACCATCTTGAGCTGGCTCTAATTTTTGAGAAACTGAAGGAATCCAATAACCAGCTGTATCTTTTTCCCCAGTCAGGAAACCAAGTTCTCCTTTCAACTCATTTTCATAATAACCCTCGAGGCCATATTGGCCAATCCTTTTTTCTTCATCCATCCCAACAAAACCGAGCAGATGACAGGCTAACGAGTCGTAGGGATAATATCGCCAAGTCTCCGAAACTAAGCCCACTCCTTTTATCTCTAAATCTTTGATTTGTTGAGCTATTTCTTGACTAACCTTATGCTTGAGAGGCTCATAGGGATCAGCAACTTTATTCATTCTTTCAAAAATAATTTCTTTGTCTAGTTCAAGAAGGGTGGCCAATTTTTCAACTATATCCTCTCTTCCCTCATCAGGAATATCTTTGGGGACAATATAAACCTGCTGAAATTCCTTATTAATGGCAATAGGATAATAGTACTCTTGGTTATCTCGTCGGCTCCTGGAGAAATCCTGGATGAAAATTTCTCCTCGCTGGGGAAACAATTTCTGATAAAGCTGGTGTTGGTCTTGGGCTAAAGCACTGTAGTAATTATACTGCAAAATCTGAAGAGAAAATAAGCGGGCTAAGACCCCGCTACCAATGAGAAAGACGATAATTATGAAAAAAGCGACACGCCATCGGTTCATAAGTTAAATCCAAGGAATTTTTAATTTGAGCGAAGCGATGCTACCATTGTCTCTTCTTCTAAGTAAATTATCTGACCTACCTCAATCATACCGAGGGACTGAATTATTTCCTCGAGATTGGCTGGCGATTGCCAATAAGCAATCTCCATCTCTAATTTTTGGGCTTCTGTTTGAAGTTGTCTCAAATATTCTTTCTGTTCTCGGATCTGGTAACTGGCCGCCACCAAGCCATTGGTTTGAATTAAATAAACAAAACCCAAGCAAAAAAGAGAAAAAACAATTAAAATACTCAAAATAGCTAAGCCACGATTATGGTTAGATTTGCCAAATGTTTTAGATTTAATATAAACAGCCATATTCTATATTCTATATTCTAAATTCTGTATTCTACATTTTTAGGGCGGCGCGAAGTCTGGCACTTCTGCTTCGAGGATTTAGCCTTATCTCTTCTTGGGTAGGCCTAATTGGTTTTTTGGTTAAAATATTTAGCTGATTTTCTTTGGTTGCTTGTCGAAAAAAGTTTTTAACAATTCTATCTTCTAAAGAATGGAAAGAAATAACCACTAAGCGACCTCCCGATTCCAACACCTCTAGAGCTTGGGGCAGCGCTTTCTCTAAATTATTAAGCTCACTGTTAACGACTATCCGGAAGGCTTGAAAAGTGCGGCTGGCAAAATGGAGACGTCCCTGTCTGTATTTGATGGGGACTGTTTGGTGAATAATCTTGACTAATTGACTGGTTGTTTTAATCGGCTTAATTCGTCTGGCTTGAATAATCCCCTGAACAATCCGCCTAGCGTATCTTTCTTGACCGTACTCTTTTAAAATTTTAATCAATTCTTTTTCTGACCATTGATTAACTATTTCTTCTGCGGCCAGCCCTTGGGGGCCATAACGCATAATCAAGGGTTCATCCTTTTGGAATGAAAACCCTCGGCCGCTCTTTTCTATCTGCCAAGAAGACATCCCTAAATCAAATAAGATTCCATTAACTGGCTGGAAGTTATTTTTCTTGACTAACTTTTTTAAATCAGCAAAATTTCCTTGAATCAAAATTAACTTTTTGGCCATCTTCTTCTCTCTCAAAATTTCCAAAACTTTCTCATCTAACTCAATCCCCAAAACTTTTCCATCAGGAACAACTTGTTTTAAAATCGGTAGAGCGTGCCCACCAAAACCAACTGTGCAATCAATAAAATTCCCTCCGGGTAATGGATTAAGATAATATAAAACTTCTTTTAAGAGAACCGGTTGGTGCATCGTTTTAAATTCCTAATTCGTTCATTTTCTCGGCAATGTCTTCTACTTGTTTGGTGGTTTGGTTTTTGTAAGATTCCCATTTCCTTTCGTCCCAAATTTCTATTCGATTATAAAGACCAGCCACAACAGCTTTTTTCCCTAAGCCAGCGTATTCTTTTAGGTAATCAGGGATAAGTATTCTTCCTAATTGGTCTAAAGTAACATCCATGGCCCCAGCCAACATTAAACGAGCAAAGGCTCGGCTATCAGCTCGCGTAATTGGCAAATGAGCTAATTTTTCAGCTAATTTTTCCCACTCCTTTGAGGGATAAAGATAAAGACAATTATCAAGTCCCCTAGTTAGAACAGCCTGCTTACCTAAGTCCTTACGAAACTTAGCTGGGATAGCTAATCGTCTTTTAGTGTCTATGGTATGAAAATATTCCCCGATGAACATATTTTGGTTATCCACAGTTATCTTTATTTATCCCCACTTTTATCCACAATTATCTACTTTACTTTAAATATATTCCACCAAGCCATCTCTGTCAAACCTATAAAAATAAAAGGAGCTAATTAAACTAAAATAAAAAATGGCTTAATTAAGCCATTTTTTGTGGTCTAGGTATTTCTTCCATCCACAGATTATCCCCATTTATCCGGAGAGCGCTGGTTATTGGAATTATTAAAAGAATTCTTAATTTTTGTCCCCAATCTATCTAAGGAGTTCATCATCATTCTTCCCCATTTAGTTATTTGAAAATGGATAAGCATGAGCAAGCCAATACTTGTGCCAGTTAAGTGAACCATCCTTAAAATTAAACTGAAGGCAATACCCATAGAGCCACCTAAGCCAAAAAGGCCAAAAATAGCTGCCTGAGAAGCCTCCTGAGCACCAAAAGAACCAGGAATGGGGACAAAATAAATTGCCGCTGATAGAGCAATTACCCCTAAGACCTGAATTAAGTTAATTTCTGCCCCTAAAGAAATAATAATCAGCCAAATAGCTAAAATAGAAAAAAAGCGACTAATTAAAGAAAAGAATATTGCCCCGATTAAGTATTTTGGCTGATGAGAGAAAAAGTTGGAAATGCATTGCTCTATTTTTTGAATATCACTAGTAAACCCTCTAATTTTTTTTATTTTGCTTAACCAAAAGAAATCAATAATAGTAGTAAAGAATCCTTTTTGGCGGAAAGCTCGCGAGTAAAAAAAATAACTCATCCCCAAACAAAATCCAAAAAGAGCAATTAAAAGATAATTAAGCCAATTAGGTAAAGAAAAAGAAATTAAAAGATAAATGATGCCAATTAAAACAATTAAAGCATTATTGGTTAATTCGAAAGCTTTATCAATAACGATGGAAAAGACATTCTTCTCCCAAGCCACACCAGTCTCTTCTTCAAGAACAAACATCCGGAGAGGTTCTCCACCGAAATAAACTGTTGGAGTGAGATAACTTAGAGAAAAACCAATCGCCCGAGCTTTTAATATCTTCCTAAAAGATATTTTCCTCCGTTCTTGACTCCTTAAAATAATTCGCCAGCGAACAACCGAAAATAAAAAACCTATCCAAGAAAAAGCTAGAATGAGAAAAAAACGTGGCCAGGATAGAATGGTCAAAGTTTGCCAGGTCTCTTGCCAACCAACCTTTTTTAAGACAAAAATAAAAAGACCCACTCCAAAAATTAAAGATAAAGAAACAAACAAGAATTTTTTCATGGCTAGTTCATTTTTTTATTTCGCCCACAAAGCTGACAAAGAGTCTGAGAATAGGTATCTAAATGCTGAATGATTTTTGGATCCTCGACAATGCTTTCTGCCCCTACATGGGTAGGCTGAGCTTTGGTTTGTTGAATAATTTCTCTCAAACAAAGAGGATTATCAACAATCATACAAGGCATTCGATGATCCTTATTCCAGGGTTGACCTCCTCTAATCGCCTTGAAAAATTTTGAGTCCAAGCCATCCCAAAGATGACCGCCTCGTTTATATATTTCAATAATATTATCTTGGGCAAAATGGACAAAGACACAGGGCTCAATGTCTCCTTTAGAGTTAATATGAAAATAACCCTGAGAGTCTCTGGCTGCGGCAATACATCCTTGGGTATATTTCCCATCATTCCAAAAATCAGCGATAAAAATTGGATATTGATTTCTTACTGCTTTGACTTTCTCATAAAGCGATAATCTCTCTTCTGCAGTAAGCATCAAATCAAGGTCAACATTTCGACCAATAGGAATATATTGAAAAAACCAACCGAAAAGACAGCCTTTTTTCATGAGAAACTGATAAAAATCATCCCTTGATAGGCAGTCAAAATTATATTTAATGGGCATAGCCGAGAAGCCAAAAATCACCCCGGCTTCCCTCAAATTATCAAAAGCCTGACAAATCTTTTTAAAAGTACCCTTACCTCGCCGCTGGTCAGTCTCTTTTTTAAGCCCCTCAATTGAAATAACTGGAGCAATATTACCTAATTGAGCAATTTGCTTAGCTAAATTTTTGTTAATCAGAGTGCCATTAGTGTAAACCTGAAAATATACTTTATTATGCTTTTGATAAAGCTGGAGTAAATCATCCCGCAAGAATGGTTCACCCCCAGAGATAGTTATAAAATACATTCCCATTTTTTGAGCTTCAGAAAATATTTTATCTAAAACATCAAAAGGCAAATCATTACTGTTTGTGTATTGACCTGCGTAGCAACCCAGACAATAAAGATTGCAACGCATGGTCGGCGAAATAACAAAGAAAAAAGGCTGATAATCAGCTCGGTGCTTCTGGGTAAATCTTCTTCTT
Organism: uncultured Candidatus Saccharibacteria bacterium; assembly: GCA_964346955.1. Classification (GTDB taxonomy): domain Bacteria; phylum Patescibacteriota; class Minisyncoccia; order Portnoybacterales; family UBA2143; genus CAYFWT01. The sequence goes on along the minus strand of CAYFWT010000011.1, from coordinate 4,095 downwards.
TTGCTTAGACCCTTTAAAGTAGCTCGAATAAAAAAATTAATCAAAAATTTATCTCGGCAGGCCGGTGCTTTTTGTTTCAAAATCTTGATAAATTGTAAACTGGGATGGCCTTCGGAAAAAATCCTTCTTAGGCCATTAATCACTGGCTTATATTCATCGGTGATATCTAACTTATCAGCCAAATCAATAATTTTAGTCCATTTTTGAGGAGAGGCCTCGGAAGCTACCTTAATTACTTTTTGGGCAATCTTTCTCTCAAAATTATCAAGATAATTATTGAGATATTTGTCTTTAATTTTTTTACCTAATTTTAAATCCTTTCTTAAAGGTATATAAATTTTATCCTTCATTAAATTAAAATAAGGCTAAGGATAGCTATTAAAGAAACAATGAATACAGCGGGGAACCCCAATCGAAAAGGAAGTTCATCATAAAGATGCATTTTTTTATGAAGCCGAGACAACGGCTTTAACCATTTAATCTTGAAATTAACGTAAATAAGTTGGGAAAAATCAGGTAAAAGAGCACCAGCCACCCCAGCTAAAATGAAAAGCTTTTGATGAAAGGGCCAAGTCAGGGCTGAAACAATCATCGCTCCTAAAATAAAATCCAGGCCTATTTTCTTTAAATGCTCGGGCCTGGTAATCTCAACTTTGTGTAAATAATCCCAATGAGGCAAGGCATCAAGTAAATAATGGCTAACTAATCCTAAGCAGAAGGCGATCAGAAGACTAGGTGACTGAGTGCCAATAGCGACGCCAACTAACATATGAGGAGTAATAGGCATAAAGATAGAACGAATTACTGAACGATATCCTTACACCTTTTTGTTGATGGGCGCATCTGGATTCGAACCAGAGACCTCTATCGTGTGAAAATAGCGCTCTACCCCTGAGCTATGCGCCCAGAAAAAAGGTGCCTTGATAAAGGATAAAATAATGCTCCCTAGCTATAAAGCAGGCAGGGAGCTTCTAGGCCATAGGCTGATTAAATTCTTAACCGATTAATTAATTTTTCGTGAGGTCTTTCTAAAATATCTCGGATAAATCTATCAAACATATTATACCGATAGTTGAAATCCTCGGTGGATAAAACAACATAGTCAATCTCCCTACCCACTTCTGCTTCTAAATCCCTTAAAAAATTAGATAATTTTTTCTTTCTAATAGTATCCCCTACTACCAAAAGATCGACCCGCGAATTCTCAAGGTTGATAAAAATACCGGAAAGAATAACTAACTTGACTCTACCTAAAGCTCTTAAACGTCCTAATATTTTCTTCTTTGAAGTAGGACTAGACTTTAGGACCAGCGTCCTCAATTCATCATAAAAGTCAAAATCCGGATTAACAAAATAGACCTTCTTTCTATCTCTAACTTTGCTATTAACGAGGCTAATGTTTTCTAACCTTTTTATCTGCCCCCGGCAAGAAGACGAATTACTTTTGACTCGCTTAGCTATTTCTTTCAACATAAAAGCCTGGTCTGGATTCCGCAAAAATAATTTTAGTAATTTTACCTTAGCTGGCGAGTCAAAAAGTTGTTCTAAAATTTCTTTAGCCATATTTAATCAAATTCCAAATCACAAGCACCAAATTACAAACAAATTCAAAACTCAAAATTACAAATTACAAACCAGTGTTTTTGTTTGTGATTTTGGTCATTGTGTTTTGTGATTTGTTTGGGATTTGTAATTTGGGATTTGTGATTTACTTTAATTCTACAGTTGCCCCCGCTTCCTCTAACTTCTTCTTCATTTCCTCAGCCTCTTCCTTTTTTATCCCTTGTTTAATGACTTTAGGGACTCCCTCAACTAAATCCTTAGCTTCTTTTAACCCCTGACCAGTAATTTCTTTAACTACCTTAATAACAGAAATTTTCTGGTCACCGGCTTCTTTTAGTTCTATGTCAAAAGCGCTTTTTTCTGGAGGGACCTCTTTTTCGCCGCCTTCGGCCGAAGGCGCCCCAGCCGCTGGAAAAGCTGCCATTGGCATAGCACTAACACCAAACTTATCTTTTAACACCTCGACTAATTCGGCTAAATCGGAAACACTCAGTTCTCCAATCTGCTTAACTAAATCTTTAAATTTGGCTGGCACTTTATCTTCTTTCTCTTCCTTTTTAGCTTGTTTCTTTTCTTCTTTAACCATAACTCTATCCTAAAAATCCGAATTCCGAATCTAGTTATATTATATACAATATATAACTAAATTCAAGATTCTGGACTAGATTTATTATTTTTAATTACTATTAGTAACTGAACCAAATTATTTATCTTACCATAAAGAATATTTACTAATCCAGTTATTGGGGAGGAAATAATACTAACTAATTGAAACAATAATTCTTCTTTTGATGGCAACTTAGCCAAATTTATAATTGCCTCACTCTCTAAGTATTTTCCCCCCACTAACCCAGCTAAAATTTTTAAAGCTTGGTTATCTTCGGAAAAGTTATAAAGAATTTTAGCTGGTAAAATCTCGTCTTGATAACCAAAAACCAAAGCCAGCTGACCAGCCATTTCTTTTACTTTAACAGCCTTAAAGCCGACCTTCTCCAAAGCCAAATTAATTAAAGTCTTCTTAGCCACTTGATAATCAATTCCTTTTTCTCTTAACTGCCGTCGTAATTCCTGAATTTGATTAACTTTTAAACCAGTATAATCTGAGAAAATGACTATTTTTTGACGAGATAATTTATCAGCTAAACTATTAATGATTTCTTGTTTTTTTTCTTTGGGAATCATACAAAAAAGCCTATGAAACCATAGACTAAAAGCACTTTCCGCCTCAATAGGTCTTCTGGCCGCCTCTGGCGGATTGCCTATTGTCTATGGCTCTTTGAGTATTTTATCTTATCCTATTCTATTTCGAAGAAAGTGTCAAGCCATTGCCAGGGATTGTCCCTGATTGCTTAGTCCTTCAAGGTCTCAACAATCTTCTGGCCAAAAGCTTGGGCAGCCGCTGGACCATTGGCGGTAATAATATTTCCATCAACCACTACCTTTTTGTCTTGGTAAATAGCCCCGTTTTCTTGAAAAGCTTTAACCGTATTTTTATCTAAAGCACTGGACCAAACCGTTGCCTTTTTTCCTTCAAGGGTGCCCGCTTTAGCTAAAATTACTGGGCTGATGCAGATAGCTGCCAAAATTTTATCTTGTTTTACTGCCTCTTGGGCTATTTGATAAGAAGGTTGGTTATCAAGATTTTTCAAACATCCAGGACCGCCAATAAAAACCACTGCCTGGTAATCTTCAACTTTTAACTGGTTAACTAAAATATCTACCGGGGCTTCACCGCCGCCAGCTCCTTTTGCCACTCCTGACTGATTACTTACGGTAACCACTTCAATCCCAGCTTTCTCTAAAACCTCCTTGGGAACAAAGTATTCTTCATCTCTAAAATCCTCAAAGGCAATAATCATGGCTACTTTTTTAGTGGAAGTTTCTTTAGGTATCATTATTTTTTAACAGGATTTGTCCTAATCATTTCGAGAAATGGTTGGGGCAAAGCCTGTTTAAGAACTTAGAAATATTTTGTAAATGAATTAGGAACAGAACTTACTGCAAATACTTAGCCTTATTTTCATTATGCTCCTCAAGCGTTTTACTAAAAACTGTCTCGCCATTTGGTTTTGATAAGAAGAAATTATACTCGTTTTCTTGAGGATAAATAGCTGCCTTAATCGCTGAAAGCCCAGGATTACAAATTGGTCCAGGGGGTAAGCCAATATTTAAATAGCTATTATAAGGCGATTCAATCCTGGTATCTTCAATAGAATAGCGCCATTTATCTATTCCAAGAATATAAGCAATAGTAGCACAAGACTCCAAGGGATAGTTAGTCTTTAGCCTTTGGTAAAATATTCCTGAAACTATGCGCTGATCCTGATAAGTGGGTACTTCTCTTTCTAAAAGACTAGCCATAATAATGATTTCTTTAATAGTTTTATCTTGTCTGGCTATCTCGTCTCTCAATTCTTCATCTAATTTGCGGTTGAAATTTTCTCTCATCTTAGCAACAATCTCCTCTAAGCTTGTCCCTCTGTCAAATCTATAGGTATCGGGAAATAAATATCCTTCTAATTGGGATTGTAC
>CAYFWT010000010.1:0-46795 GCA_964346955.1 uncultured Candidatus Saccharibacteria bacterium | reverse complement strand
TAATCTTAAATACCATCAATCCAGATTTAGTTAAATTTAGACTACCTGAAACAGGATCCCAGATAGAAAGCATTGAAAGATTCATTTAATAGAGCCAATAATTATCGTAAAATTAATCCAAACTTATGCCTTTTAAAAAAATTCTCATTATTTTGATTGCCGTCCTCGTCTTGGTAGTGGGGGTCTTAATAGTCTATACTTTCTTTTTAAAGAAAGAGGCGCCAGCTGAGCCCGTCACTCCCTCGCCTACCACCACCCCGACTCCCGCCCCCAAGCCAAAGCCTTATCGAATTAGTCCAATCCAGGCGATTTCTGAAGAACCAGTCTTAGATTACACTATTGATGGTCAAAAAATTAAATATTACTCAGCCACTAATGGTAATGTTTTTCAGTCTAATTTTGACGGCAGTCAACTAATCCGCCTATCTTCTAATATCCTTCCCGGCCTATTAAAAACTCTCTGGTCGCCGAATAAAGACCAAGTTATTGCTATTTTTGAAGATAAGGGGCAAATTAAAAAATATCTTTATGATTATCAGAGCGAAAAATCAACTTTGCTTAATAAAAATATCCGACATATCGCCTGGTCGCCCATAGAAGCCGAAATTGCTTATCAATACTATGACCCTCAAACCGAAGATAATAATATTAGCATTGCTAATCCAGATGGTTCTCAGTGGGAAAATATCTTTGCCACTAGAATGAAGGATCTGATTGTCGAGTGGCCTAGTTCAGAACAGATTTCTATCAGAACCAAACCAAGTGGCCTGGCTCAAAGTGTTGTTTATATCATTAACCCGGCGACTGGTGATTTCCAAAAAGTTTTAGACCAAACTAATGGATTGACTGTTCTCTGGTCGCCTTTGGGAGATAAATTACTTTTTTCAGCGACTGACGGCGAGGGCAAAAACCTAAGATTAAAAATCGCCGACTTAGACGAGCAAACAATTAAAGAATTTGATTTTGTTACCCTGCCAGAAAAATGCATCTGGAGCCAAGATAATCGAACTCTCTTCTGTGCTATCCCTGAGGCCATCTCCCCGCTAGCTATCCTACCTGATGACCATTATAAGGGGCTCGTTTCATTTGATGACGAGTTCTGGCGGATTAATTTAGATACCCAAGAAAAAATTCAAATTTTTGGCAGAGAGTATGAGGAGGAATTAGCTTATGACGCGGCTAAATTACTCTTACCTCCTCAAGAAGATTATCTTTTCTTTGTTAATAAAAAAGATGGCTTGCTTTATAGTTTAGAGCTGTAATTAACCAAAAGATAATCGATAAATCATTTTTCCAGTAGGGCGTATCGACTAAGCCATGAACTAAAATATAAATCATCGTGGCCACCAGAACAGTAACCAGCGGGCAGTGAGCAGTAAACAGTTTCTTAAAAGCTCCTCTGAAAAAGCGAACCAATAGCCAGCCGAAGCCAACTAAACCAAGCAAGCCAGTCTGCAGCCAAAAAGCTAGAAAAAGATTATGAGGCTGAGGAACAGCCCACTCTAAATATGGTCTAAATTTAGACTGATAATCTAAATAATACTTCTGAAACATACCTGGACCAATCCCAACTAAGGGATGGTCTTTTATTATCTCTAAAGCACTTCGCCAAATCATCAGACGTGATTCTAAAGAAGAACGAGAAAAATTTAAAAAGGTCTGAAATTTTTGACTGGGCATCTGCCAAATAAAAGATAAGACAACTAACAAAAGAATAAAACCAGCCAAATAATAAATAAATTTTTGACTTTTTGCCTTAGTGACTAAAAGAAAAAACAAAGCAGCCACTACTGCCAACCAAGCCCCATAAGAAAAAGTTAAATAGATAACCATGAATAACGAACAATGAACAATGAACAATAGAATTTTAAAAAACTTTCTTCTCAGGCAAAAATATAAATAAAGGGAGAGAATTAAAATAGGGGACAAATACATAGCTAAATGATTGGGAGAAAGATAGAAAGCCCGCAAACGACCATCATAAGTCAGTTGACCTCTCGCCCAATAAAAAAGAGCCACTAAAGCTACGCCGGCTCCTGATAAAATTAAAGCAATAAGGATATTTTTAACCTGTTTGTCCCAGACCGAACTTGTTTGCTCCGGCAGAAGCTTGCTTTCCGGCGAGGTTCTGACAGAGGACTCTTTGGTCTTGAGGCTACTAATCACTACTATCAAGTAAAGTAAGGGGTCAACAAACCAGCCTTTCCAGATACCAGCGCTAGTGATGATATCCACCGAGAATAATGTAGAGAGGGTTGCCCCAAAAAAAAGTAATAGTATGGGGAGCTGGAATTTAGAATTTAGAATATGGCTATTTAGAATTTGGTTATTTTTGATTCTGGAAACCAACCAGACAATAAACAATCCATAAATCATCAATTCCAAAAAGGTAGTTGGAATCCAGAAAATTTTTAAACGAACCAAATAGAGAGGCAGAGATAAGGCTATTAAATAAATACCAAAATTGATGATTTTTTGAAGCATTATTGAAAATTTAAAGCTTGCCTTTACTTTTTATTATAATTGTAGATAAACCCAAAATTGCCATCAAAACTGCCAAGATAATCGGGTTATAGATACTTGTTTCAAAAAAACTATGAACTGAAAAATAGACTAAAGAGCCAATTAACCCAACGAAAATGTATTTCTGCTCTTTGTTGAGCCTATCACTCTTTTCTAATCTCCAAAAAAGCTGCCCCATAGCTCCTAAAATTAAAATCAGCCAAACTAGCAAAGCAAAAAAACCTACCTCTGAAAAAAGGTCCAAATAAAGATTATGAGCTGTAATTGGATTACGATAACCAGAAGCAGCATCGACAACTAAAGAGTAGTTCCCTAGGCCTATCCCTTGCCAAAAATGTTCTAGGCCGGTCTGGCCAGCTTGCTGCCACATCTGGAGTCGGCCAACATTCGACACTTCGCTTATATCAAAAGAGGAATAAAATCTATCTGAAATAGGGGTGCCTGGAACAACAAAAATCAAAAGAGATAAACAAAGAAGCAAGGCAATCCTCCTTGCTTCTAAATATTTCCACAAAAGCCCAACCAAGACTAAAAAAGTAACAATAATAGCCGCGTAAGCTCCTCGGGTAAAACTTAATAATAGAGCAATAAACAACAAGAAATATAAACTACCAAGGATTGGCCAGTGCCTTCTGAAAATACCTAACAAAACAATCAACAGAGGCAAAATCAGACCTAAATAAAAAGAAAACATATGGGGGTCAGAAAAAAGAGAAAAAGCCCTTAAAATTACCTCCCCCTTAACATTGACCAGCCAGCTGGGATAAGCTAAAATCAGGGCGCCGAAATTAAATCCAGAAAAAACAGGAACAATATGCCAAGCCCAGAAACTATAAATTTTCTCCAAACCAAAAATAAAGGAAACTAAAAATTGCCAGAATCCAATTAAAGCAATTAGGCCACTGCTAGCCACCAGAGCTAAAATAATTTTCTTAATCTTTAGCCAATTATCAACCAGGACAACAACTAAAAAATAAAGAGGGAAGATAGAGATAAAAAAAATTATCTTTCTTATTCCCCAGAAAACATTTTCTGCCCCAATCAGTGAAAAACAAGCCAAAATCAAAAAAACAAACAAACTAAAGGCTTGGAGATTTTTAAAGCGGCTATGCCAAATTTTAGTCCGGCTAATAATATTTTTTATTAGCCAAACGATAAACAATAAAACAATAAAAACTCGACTAGAAGCCAAATCAACACCAAATCCAAGAGAAGCTCCCACCTTTCTTAAAAAAGCTTCGGGATTTAGGGCAATCTGAAAGGGAAGATAGACAATAAAAAGGAGAAGCCACTTAAACATTTTTTTTAACTAAAGCTAACACCTCCTTAGCTGAGATTCCGCCAATTAAATACAAGATACCAAAATAAACTAAAACAGCTAAAATAATGAGGATAAATAAAGGCCAGCTAGCTAAGAAATAAAGCGATAAGGCCATCGCTAAACCAGCTAAAATATATTTAAAAACAGACCTGAACGAAGGCAAGGCCCCCAAAATCTGATAAAGAACAACAATCATTAAGGCAGTGACAATTAATTCGGTGAAAACAGTTGTCCCGGCTGCTCCATAATAGGAATATTTAGGAATAAAAATAAAATTAGTCACTAAATTAATCGCCGCCCCAGCTCCATAAATATAAGTTAAGCTTTTTTGTTTCTCTAAGGAAATAATCATATTAGAAAAGAGGGCTCCTAAAAAAATAATCCCCGTGGCAACAATTAAAATATTGAGGACACCGGCTGATAATCTGAAATCTTGGCCAGCCACTAAAGTAACTATCTGGGGGGAAAGAAAAAATGTCCCAACAATCATTGGGACAATAAAAATTAACAAAATCTCTAAAGTTTTTTGAGTAATTTTTCTGAATTTCTCTCTGGCTGAAAAGGCGTATTTAGACATCAAGGGCATGACCAAACCAACAAACATCGCCGGAAAAAAAATTAAAGTTTCTAAAAATTTATAAGCTAAACCATAAATACCTACCTCAGCCGGACTTTTCATTAAAGAAAGCATCACCGTATCTATTTTAAAATAAATCATGGTAAAAACAATGGCCAAGCCTAAGGGAAGGGATTTTTTTAAAAGATTCCGCCAAAAAGAGAAATCAAATTGAAAAGAGATAGGAATGTATTTTTGACTAAAGAAAAAAACTAAAGCAAAATTAACCAAAGCCCCGCCTACTAAAGCGCTAATAATAAACAAAAAACCTAGATTTTGCTGAATAAAAAATACTACCAAGCCTAACTGAAAAACTCGCCCCAAAAGTTCAGCTAAGGCCACTTTACCCATCTGTAAATACTTCTGGAAAATGCCCATTAAAACTTGGTTATTAGATAATAACCAAAAACCGACTGCTCCAATTAAAACGCCCAATTTAATCGGAGAAGGATAGGGTAAGAAATAAGCCACTAAAGGAGCTAAGCTAAAGACAAGTAAACCAGCGAAAAATCTTAAGGTGAAAGCATTGCTGGCTATTTTTTTCTCATCCGCTCTTGGCCGAGAAATATCTCGTAGACAAATAGAATAAAGCCCCAAATCAGCTAAAATTGTAAAGAAATACAAGAAAGCTAAAATAGTGGCATAGTAACCAAAGCCAGCCTGACCCAGATAACGAGTAATAAAACCAAGAATAACTAAAGAAAGGGCTAGTCCAATAATTCTAGCCCCTGCTGCTATGATAGTGTTGTAAGCTATTCTTTTGCTGAGCATTTACCAATATTGTGACTGCCTAGTCTCAATCCCTCATCGGCTTTCATTTAAGGATGGTGAGCGGGAACTAGGTAGCAATATTAGTATGGTAAGCTATTTTTCTACTTAGCATATTCTACGGCTGTCTTCTTTTTGGCTACCTTCTCCGAAACCACAGCATCTTCAACTATGATTTTCTCTTTTTGAATCTCAATCACTTGATTAGCATTAATAACTAACGGCTCTTTTAAAAAATCGAGCAACCCTCCGCGAGTATAATATTTAATAATATTTTGGCCGATGGCATCTATTTCAAAATCAAAGACCTTGCCCAAATAATGGCCGCTTTGGGTAACGACCTTATTGCCAATAATTCTTTTAGCCTTAATAAGCATATTCCCTTCATTTAGCCGGCTTAACCACAACTCTTCTCTTTGGTTCCTGGCCAACGCTTTCTGTATTTATCTGAGGGTGTTGGGCAAGGGCTAAATGAACAATTCTTCTTTCGTAAGCAGGCATCGGCTGAAGAGCTAAGGCCACTCTCTCTACCAGGGCCTGCTTGGCTGTATTTTTAGCTAATTCTTGCAAAAGCTCAACTCGATGCTTTCGATAATTATTAACATCTAAAATAAATTGAATTGGCTGGCCATTCTTTTTGCTCACTAAAACTCTAACAATATGCTGGAGGGCATCCAAATTAACTCCTGCCTGACCGATTAAAAAGCCAGCTTGCTCTGTTTGAATATTAACTAAGATATTTTCTTTATCAGAGTTATCAACCTCTACTTGACCATTAAACCCCATTCTATTTAATAATTCTATTATCGTTTCTTTAATAATCTCTAATTTATTAACCTTATTCATAATACTCTATTTTTATTTTGACTCCCGACTTTAATTTCCGTAAACTCCGTCCCCTTCAAGGATTACAGACTTACTTATTAGATTCATCTACTTTTGAAAAGCGCGGCGTAAAGTATTGCTGGACAATACCAAAGAGAGTAATCACTATCCAATAAAGGGGGAGAGCAGCAGGCAAACTCCAGGCAATAAAAACAGTTATCAGAGGCATAAAGTATGTCATCTGTTGGCCCATTAAAGAAGAAAAATCTAGGCTGCCTATTTTTAGGCCTTTTTGAGTAGCCTTTTTTTTAGGCATTATCATTTTAGTCTGAATAAATTGAAAAAAGCCAGCTAAAAGAGCCAAAATTATACTTCGTTGTGAAAGATTAACTATCCCTAAAAACATCACATTAAGAGAATCTGGGCGCTTAACAAAACTATAAAGAACATCTAATTTCTGAGGATCTAATCCGGTGATAAAGACACGGTATAAAGCGATAAGAATAGGAAACTGAATTAAAATTGGCAGACAACCAGACATGGGATTCACTTTGTATTTCTGATATAAGGCCATCGTTGCTCGAGCTTGTTCCTCTTTATTTTTGTATTTTCTTTGAATTTCTTTTATCTCTGGTTGTAGGTCAGCGATAGCTTTTTGTGACTGAATAGCTTTTCTTGAAAGAGGATAAAGAATAAGCCGAATTAAGGCGGTCAAGACAATAATAGCCAGACCCAAATCTCTGCCGGGAATAATGTTGTAGAGCAATATCAGGCCGTTAAATAAAGGGCGGTAGAGAATTTCGTTGAAGAGAGTGATTAATAGTTCCATAATAATTTAATCTTTTTAAATAAATCAATTAGAGTCTTTTCTATTTCTTGATAATTTTTTTCTATTATTTCTGGACTGACTGAAATAATTGTATCAAAACCTGAATTAATTTTATTTAAATTTAATCGAACTGTTTCTTCTAACTGGCGCCTAATTTTGTTTCTTTTAGTAGCCTTTTTAGATACTTTTAATCCGACGAGGAAACCAAATCTACTTATCGCTAAATTATTTTTCAAAATCTTTATCCTAATAAAATCTTGCTGATAATGTCTGCCTCGCTCAAAGACTTTCTTGAAATCATTATTCCTCTTCAGTTTATATTTTTTAGGTAACACTTTGGCGTTTGAATTTACACAAATTTACCATAAATTGGCTGAGTCACCCCAAGGCCTAAGACGAATAATTATCTGTGAGATTTGTGGTAAATTTATGAATATTGTTAATTAAGCAGTCAATCTTTTTCTTTTTTTTCTTCTTCGCCTAGATAAAACTCGTCGACCAGCTCGGGTAGACATTCTCTTAAAAAAGCCGTGGGCTCTCTTTCGCTTTCTTCTTTTAGGCTGATAGGTAATAGACATATTAGGCTATTTTCTATTTCTATTATATCTATTATTATATAATATAAAAAAAGCCGTTTAATTTAAGGTAGCATTTAATTGCCGCTGAGTCAAATCCATTGAGAATTAAGATTTACAGTTAACAATTAAGAGCAGAGGAAGAAATCAAAAATCATTCTTAAATCATAAGCCTATATTCTCAAATCCAATTTCATCCCCAGCCCATCCACAATTTATTAACAAAAGAGTTACTTAAGGGTATTTTTTCTATCTTTTTGATGTGCTACACTAGTATTAATTATAAGCAAAGCTTCTAATTGGTTCCCTGCCTGCTGGCAGGCAGGGCTCGGTTCAAATAAAAACTTTGTTTTCATTTCTCCCTCACTGCCAATTATAAGCAGAGCTTGAAATCACGAATAGATTCGCGATTCACTCACTAATATTTACCAAGACTTTTCTCAATAATCCTGGTGGTTATTGGTGAAAGGTGATAATATTCGCGATTATGAACCTAAAAGAACTCTGGCAAACTATTTTAGGGGAAATAGAGTTAAGCATCTCTCGGGCTAACTTCATTACTTGGTTTAAAAACACCAGAATTCACTCTAGAAAGGATGGCTTAGTCACCGTCAGCGTGCCTAATGGTTTTACCAAAGAATGGTTAGAAAATAAATATAATAAACTCATCTTAAAAATTCTTCGTAATAATTCCCCAGACATTAAAGAAGTTCGCTTTATTATTGAGGGGAGTATCCCGCCTGCTCTTAAAGTTAAAAGAAAAGTAATTCCCCTGTCTGCTAAAGAGCAACTTGAATTTAAAGAATTTACTATTGATAAAGAAACAAATTTAAATCCTAAATATACTTTTGATAATTTTATTATCGGTTCTTTTAACGAACTAGCTCAAGCAGCTGGCCGGGCAGTGACTAAACACTTGGGAGCCCTTTATAACCCCTTCTTTATTTATGGAGGAGTTGGCTTAGGCAAAACTCATCTCCTCCAAGCGGTTGGCAATGAACTAGTGAAAAAATATCCAGCCAAAAAAATTAAATATCTTAGCTCAGAAAAATATACCAGCGAATTAGTTGACGCTATTTCAAAAAAAGGAATGGACACCTTTAAGAATAAGTACCAAAAAATAGATGCTTTGATTATTGATGATATTCATTTTATTGCTGGCAAAGAAAAAACTCAAGAGGAATTTTTTCACACTTTTAATGCCCTTTATCAAAAAAATAAACAAATTATTATTAGCTCAGACAAACCGCCTAAAGCAATCCCTACCCTAGAAGAACGCTTACGTTCGCGATTTGAAGGAGGGATGATTGCTGATATTAGCTATCCAGATTTAGAAACCAGAACAGCTATTTTAAAAAGTAAAATCAAGGATAAAAAAATTGAAATCCCCGAAGAAATTATAAATTATATTGCTACCCATATCCAAAAAAACATCAGAGAACTCGAAGGAGCCCTTAATCGAATTGTTGCCTTTTCTCAAATAAAAGGGACCGATCTTAGCCTAGAAAAAACATCTAAAATACTTTCTCAAATTATTAGCAGTCCTCAAAAAAAGACTAATTTTAAAAATATTATCAAAACAGTAGCTGAATTTTATGATATTAATATTAATGATTTAGTTAATCGCTCTCGAAAAAAAGAATTAGTCCGCCCCCGACAAATAAGTATGTATTTGATTAGAGAAGAATTAAGTGGTTCCTATCCTTATATCGGAGAAAAGTTAGGCGGGCGGGATCATACTACGGTGATGTATGCTTGCCAGAAGATTGGTAAAGAAATCGAAAATAACGAATCAATTCAGCAGGAAATAAATTTAATAAAAGAACGACTTTACGGATAGAGCCTAGAATATAGAATATGGAATATAGAATTTAGAACCGAGTGATTAAGGGGTTATTCACAAATTATTTAACTTAAAATTCACATCTTCTAAATTCCAGATTCTAAATTCCAGATTCTAAAAAAAGACTTTTCCCCACTTCTTAAAAAACTAATAATAACAATAAATTTATATATATAAATAATTATTAATATTAATAGTGAGTTTATTGAACTATTATGTATATAATTTGCCTTCAAGAAAATTTAAAACAAGCTTTAAATATTACCGAAAGAATTATTGGAAGAAATTTAACTTTACCGATATTAAACAATATTCTTTTCTCAGTAGAAAATAATAAATTAAGAGTTTCTTCAACAAATTTAGAAATAGGAATTAACTGCTGGGTAACTGGAAAAATTAAAGAAAAAGGAGACATAACCGTCCCTGCTAGATTAGTTAATGACTTCGTTAATAATTTGCCTAATAAAAAGATTGAAATGAAAGTGAAAGATAAACAATTAGAGCTGAAATGCGAAAAATTTAAAGCTACCCTTAAAGGATTGGACGCTGAAGATTTTCCCATTATTCCTAAAATTAAAGGTAAACCGTTGTTAAAAATTAAAGGGAATCTCTTAAAAAATAGTTTTTCTCAGGTAGTAGAAATGGCTTCGCTTTCTGAATCCCGACCAGAAATCTCTGGTATTTACATGAGATTTGACAAAAGTTTAATTAAATTAGCGGCTACTGACAGTTTTCGTTTAGCTGAAAAAAATATTGAGATTAAATCTAATTCTGCAATTGAGCAATTAAAGGACCAATCACTTATTGTTCCTCAAAGAACTATCCAAGAATTAATTAGGATTTTAGGAGAAAAAGAAACTGCAGCGGGGGGACAAGGACAAGAAGTGGAGATAGTTTTGTCTGGTAACCAAATTTTATTTGATTTTGGTTATGCTCAGCTTATCTCCCGGTTAATAGAAGGACAGTACCCAGATTATCAACAGATTATTCCCGATAGCTTCCAAACCCAAGTAACTATTAACAGAGAAGAGTTAATCAATAATATTAAAATAGCCAGTCTTTTTAGCGGAAAAATTAATGATATCAAGATTTCTCTTTCCCCCAGAAGATCCTTAATAGAGATTTCCGCTAAAGATGCAGATGTTGGAGAGAATAAATCTCAGATTGAGACAAATATCAAAGGCAAAGAAACAGAAATAATTTTTAATTACCGATATCTTTTAGATGGCTTGAATAATATTTTTAGCGATAAAATTATTTTAGGGCTAAATGATAGTTCCAATCCAGTGGTCATGAGGCCAGTTGGTGACATGAGCTATACTTATGTGGTCATGCCGATTAAGATTTAAAGTTTTTAAAGTCATTCTGAATGAATGGAAGAACCCCCTGGTAATTCCAGGGGGCTTTTCTTTGTCTGAGGCGGCTTAGGGCGACCGCTTAGTTGCCAGATCCTTTATTTGTTTTACTCCATCATGATGAAGGTTTCGTCTTCTTGCCTGTTAAGGACCTGATCATAAGCGCGCACTTTGATAGTTTGGGGAGTGGAGCTGACTAAATACGGAAAAAGATTAAAGGTAATCGAATATGGTTTAGTCATATCAGTGCCAACTAATTGTTCGTTAAAGAAGAAATCGAGTTGTTTAATTCCTAAGGGCGCTTCAGCTTGGGCTTCAATAGTTAAAATATTTTGTTTAATCAAATCACCTTCTTCAGGGCGGGTGATTTTTATTTCTGGCTGGTTTTCTGGGATATGGACATCGTCATATTCACTGGGCGGGTTCTGATTGTAGCAGACACCAGCTGAACATGGTTGACCACTGGCCCAGCCAAGCACTGACTTTTCCCAGTTTGAAAACTGGGGGTCTTGAGTTGGCTCGGCAGGGTAATCTTCTAAAGGGTTATCTTTATCAACATAATAAAGAATGGAATGGACTTCTTGATAGATTTTTTCATTAATTAAGTCTGGTGGCGTTAAACGAGTAGCTAATTTGCCGGAGATTTTGTCAATCTTAACCTTATTTCTAAAGGCCAATTCTCCATTAAGCATTGGCTTAGTAGCAGTTGGCGTTGGTTCTGGCAGGGTAAAGTTTTCTATTTCTTTTGGCAGAGTAAATTCGTTATGGGAAAGCACCGTTTTCCTAAAGGGTGATTCCTCTAGGCTTTTCGCCTGATAAGCTCGTTTCATAAACTCATTCCAAATAGGAGCTGCCACATAGACCCCAGCCGCTCCTAGTTTCATTTTTTGACTATAATCATTGTTACCTGCCCAAACGCCAACTACTAAACTGGGCGTATAACCAACAGTCCAGCCATCACTGTAGTCTTGGGTAGTACCGGTTTTAGCCGCTGCTGGCCGATCAGGTAAATAAAGTTTGGAGTGGCTACCAAACATGGGGGCCCGCGTCTCTTCATCAGAAAGAATGTCGGTAATTTGGCGAGCAATTTGAGATTCAAGAACCCGGATTGGTTTATCTTGGTATTCCTCTAAGATATTCCCTTGAGCATCCTCAACCTTTAAGATGAAATTTAAAGGATGTTTAATTCCTTCAGTGGCAAAAACCCCGTAAGCAGCTGCTTCATCGATAAGTTTGATTTCGCCACCACCTAAAACTAAAGATAGACTATAGCGGCTGCGGTCTTTTAAAGTGGTGATGCCCATATCTTGGGCTAAGTTAATAGTTTCTCGAACCCCGGCTAGATAAAGAACCTTTACTGAGGGAAGGTTAATTGATTGGGCTAAGGCTTGTCTTAAAGTGACTGGTCCCCGGAATTTTAAATCATAATTATTAGGCGAGTATTCTTCTTCTTGGCCAACTGGTCCGAATTTGCCAAAGCTAGTTTCCAAATCAAATAAAATGGTTTCAGGATTATACCCCTTTTTTAAAGCCATCGCGTAAGCAAACGGCTTAAAAGAAGAACCTGGTTGACGATGAGGACTGGTCGCTACATTAAATTGATCCTCACTATAACTTTTTGAGCCGACTAAAGCTACGACTTGGCCAGTTTTGGGATCAAGGGCTACTAAAGCAGCATTAGTCGCTTTATATTTTTCCTCGTTTTGGCCCGCTCCATTGGTGACTACTTCTTCGCCAAGCTGTTGGAGGTCCCAATCAAGGGTGGTATGTACTTTTAGGCCAGCCATGTTGATGTCAGCATAGAGTCGGCTGTATTGTTTCTCTAAATATTCTTTGACCATGGTGACAAAGTGATGGGCTCTCAACTCAATTTGAGAGGCGTATTCTAGCTTTTCTTTCTTAGCCCTGCTAGCTTCTTTTTCAGCAACATAACCGAACTTGACCATCCGGTCTAGAATGTATTCTTGCCGCGCTTTAAGTTCGTCAGTATGAGAACCATAAGGCGAATAATAACTGGGCGCTCGAGGCAGAGCAGCTAAAAGAGCTGCTTGGGCCAAAGTTAGTTCCTTGGCTGACTTACTGAAGTAGGTTTGGCTGGCTGCTTCAATGCCATAAGCATTAGAACCATAAGAGACTTGGTTAAGATAAGAGCCAAAAATTTCATCTTTGGTGTATTTTCTTTCCAGTTCTAAGGCTAAGATAGCTTCTTTGATTTTTCGGGGATAAGTTCTTTCAGAACGCGGTCCTCCTAAATAAGCATTTTTAATAAACTGTTGAGTGATAGTCGAACCGCCTTGGGCAATTTTTTTTCCTCTCAAATTAGCCCAGGCTGCTCTTAAAATTCCTCGCCAATCCAAACCAATATGATGATAAAAGTCATCATCTTCAATAACAATAGTGGCATCTTTAGCATATTGAGGTATTTCTTCAAAGGAGATAATCGTTCTTTTTTCTTCGCCATGAATATCATAAAGAATAACCTGGCCGGTCCTATCAAAAATTTTAGTTGATTCAACTATTTGCCTTTGGCTAATTTTAGTCGGGTCAGGTAAATCTTTAGCAAAATAAGCAAAAACCCCGACTACTCCCAAAACAGTCAGGATAAAACAAAAAACAATAAGTTTTATTATTGCTTTAATAATTCTTTTTGCCATTACCTTCTTATTTTGCCAGAATTGACCACTTTTAGCAAGGATGATATTATAAACCTATGAATCAAAAAGATAAAGTTAAAGAAGTTTTAACGCGGGGGGTGGAAAGAATTTATCCCAGCCCCCAAGCTTTAGAAAAAAAATTAAGGTCTGGCCAAAAAATTCGGCTCTATTGTGGCTATGATCCTTCAGCATCCACTCTTCATATTGGCCATGCTATTACTTTAAGAAAATTAGCCCAATTTCAGGCCTTGGGCCATCAGGTTATTTTTTTGCTTGGTGATTTTACTGGCATGATTGGTGACCCCACTGATAGAACAGTGGCCAGGAAAAAATTAACTAGAGCAGAAGTTCTTAAAAACGCTAAAAATTATCAGAAATTAGCCAGTAAAATTTTAAGTTTCTCCGGCAAAAATCCAGTTAAAATTCTCTACAACAGTCAGTGGAGTGATAAATTGACTTTCGCTGATTTAATAGAGTTAGCTTCTCATTTTACTGTTCAGCAAATGATTACTCGAGATATGTTTCAGAAAAGAATTGCCAAGAAAAAGCCAATTTATCTCCATGAGTTTTTATATCCCTTAGCTCAAGCTTATGATAGTCTGGCCATGGAGGTTGATTTAGAGGTTGGTGGCAATGACCAAACCTTTAATATGCTTTGCGGCCGGGAACTGATGAGGGCAGTCAAAGGAAAAGAAAAGTTTGTTTTGACGACCAAGTTATTAGTTGATCCCACCGGTCAAAAAATGGGTAAAACTGCTGGTAAAATAATTACCTTGGATGAAAAACCAGATCAAATGTATGGTAAAATTATGTCTTGGCCAGATGAAATTATTATTCTTGGCTTAGAGCTTTGTACTGATGTGCCCATGGCAGAGATTGCTCAAATTAATAAAAAAATAAAGGAAGACAAAATAAACCCTCGTGACGCCAAAGCCAAATTAGCCAGAGAAATTGTTTCCATCCACCACAGCAAAGCAGCTGCCCGCCAAGCGGAAAAGGAGTTTAACCGTATTTTCCGAGAAAAAGAAAAACCATCCAAACTGCCTGCCTTTAAATTAGCGGCTAAAAAATATAGGATATTAGATTTATTAGTCCAAACAAAATTAGCCCCTAGCAGAAGTGAAGCTAAACGATTAGTCACTCAAGGCGGGGTTAAAATCAATAATCAAGTAGTCAAGGACTGGCAGAAAGAAATAGCTGTCAAAGATGGCCTGATTATCCAAGTAGGTAAAAGAAAGTTTGTCCAAATAAAAACCAAATCTCGTTAAATAAAACAGAGCGCTAAATTATTGACAAGATAACCAGCTGTGTTATCTTGTTTTTAGTTCATGAAAAATAAAATAGAAAGGAGAAAAGAGATGAAAAGGTTAGTTATCTTAACTCTAGTTTTGTTCTTTGGCCTTACTGTCATTAGCCCAATCCAGGCAGCCGATTATCTTAAAGACGGACGAATTTGGAAAAATGTGCGATTCAAATTCTTCGTCAATACATCGGACGCAAAAGAGATGGAGAAGGCAGTAAATGATTGGGCCAAAGGTCAAAGTTGCTTAATTGTTGACCAGACCTGGAGTGACAAGTGGTTGTCTGTGGTTTACACCGAGGAAAAAGTTCCCCTGAAAGGGAAGGTTGAATGAAATTAATCGGAAGGGAGGGGAAGAAAATGATAGAACCTTTTAAAGATCCTGATGAGGAGTTAGTAAGGAATTTTCTTGAGAGTCCAGATAAAGAATGGCGGCTTTGGTTGAAGAGAAAGAACAAATATCCACTGGACCCAGTTCTTTTCTCGCTTATTTATAAGAATAAGAAATTTCGGACAATTCCTCGGAAGCATGATAGCGGCACCGTTGACCATTTCGAGAGAAATGATACTTCAGTGGTACGGCGGCCCCCCTTGAGCTATGGGAGTGTCATTCTACCGGCCCTATGGTTAAGCTTTGAGAACAAAGAACACCCGGGCTCCTACTATATTGGTTTTATTGAGGGGGAGAAAAACGTGACCAGGTTTCTCCAGGGAGTTCTTGAAAAATCCTGAGCAATCAGAGGATATGAAAGGGCGTCAGCCAAGTGACGCCCTATTTTTTTCAAAAAAAGAAGCCTATTCGCCGCAGACGAATAGGCTTTTTTGCTAAAAGGGCTAGTAGGCAAGGATTCCTTCGGCAAAAGAAGTCAAACCTTCTTTTACTTGGGGGCTGTCTTTTCCGAACCGATTAACTAACCTTTCCCAGAGTTGTTCCCTGGCTGCCTGGATTCTGTCAGGGGAAAGGTCCTCTTCCACATATTGGTATTCCCAATCTCCTAAAACGTCTATTTTCACCGGATAAGCACCAGGCCCGTAACGATGGGGGACTGAACCAGGTAGAGAAGCTTCCCACGGCCGAAGTCCTTTCTCGGCCCGCCAGAACTTGGCCGCCAATTGGTTTCCCTGGTCTCCAAAGCCAATCCGAACAAAATCAAAGGGAGGTTGGCGGATGAATGTGCTAATCGCGATAACCAGGCTAGAAGGAGAAAGGTCTATCCAAACTTCAGGCAGTACAGTGTCGCTGACCAGTTCCGCAAAGTCGTAATGCTTTCCTTTACATTTTAGAGGAAAAGGATAGCTGAGGGGCCTGTCCTTAGGTACTGGCAGACAGTGGTCTTTTAATCGGAGAACTTCATAAAGCTTCACATAAAGCTTGGCGTTGACAAAAACTCTGGTATAGGGATGGCGCTTTAAGACAATCACCTCGTCATGTTGAGAAATGGCGATTCGTAAGTAATAGTTTCTTCCCGCCGCCTCTAACAACAAATCAAAAATCCCTTTGACATTAGCACCCATTTTTCGTCCCTCCTTTCAAATTGTTAAATTGCCCTTCTTTTAGATTATTCTAGCCATATCGTAGCTCGAGACTACGACAGCTCAATCCTAAAAAATTTTTATCTATTTGTAAACCCTTAGGCTTAAACCCAGGGTAAAGATTAAATAACTTTTCTTTTGGCTTGGGCAATTAAATACTCGGCTATTTTTTTTGCGTGATTTATTCCGGTCGCCTGCTGCATCAAACTTAAGTCACACTGATTATTAATTTCATTAAAAATATATTGGCCATCCTTTTCAAAGAGGTCTAACATACATATTTCCTGTTCGGTTACCTCTTTTACTTTAAGAGACAATTTTTTTAATTTTTCATTAAGAGGATAAGACTTGACATTGGGATTTAGACAGACACTGCATTTCCAGCCATCTTTGGGCTCATCGTAAGCAGCGTCAATTATTTCTTGACCAACCATAACCACTCTAATCAGTTTCTCAAAAGGAATGAACTCTTGAACAAAACGGGGATAACCAATAAGTCTTTCCTGATTTAACTTATTTAGGTAGTTATCTAATTGTTCTTGGTTTTCTATTTTTACTACTCCCTTACCTTGGATACTTAATATTGGCTTAATTACAAAAGGGAAATTTAATAGCTGGGGAATTTTTTGAAAATCTTCTAGGCGTTTGCCAATTAAATATGTTTTTGGTACTTTTATTATTTCTTTGACCAGGGTCATTCCTAAATATTTATTATTGGTTTTAAAAATTGCTGACGGCTTATTAACTAATCGATAGCCCATCATTTCTAATTGACTGGTTAACATAAAGGTTATTCTAATAGCACCACCAATTCTTAAATAAACTAAATCCCACTGAGGTAATTCTAAATTATGAGGCAAGGGAAAGAGTTGAGACCAATGATAAATATCTACCTTGGCTCCTAAGGTCTTTAATTCTTGGGCAATCATTCGGCTATAGCGAGGAGCGCCACCAATAATAGAGAAATAGGGCATAATAGTAATTAGCCTTTGGCTAAAAAATTGGGAAAAAAGAATTTTTTGATTTTAACCCACTTAACTGGCTTTATCTTAAAAGCCTGATAGACAGTTTCTACTACTTGAGAAGCCCAAGGAGTGAGCTGTTTGGGGGCTTCTAAAACTTTGTTCAGGGTAAGGATTCGACAAATTCGACGATTGGGACTGAAATGAGATTTTTTTAAGGGCACTCCATCACCTAGTAAAAATGCTTCTTTATCTTTAAGATGCCTCAGGTCATAGCCAGCTCGAAGATATTCTAATTTATTATTTTTAATTTTGTAAACCCCTGCCTTAAGTTGCTGGTGGTTTCTTGCCCAGCGGCCAGATAAATTATGAAGCAGCATTTGAGCGCCAATTTTTTCTTGACGCATTAATTTATTTACTTCCTCGATATCTATTTGATAATCAACCTTAAGAAATTCTAAGACATGACAAGCAAGAATAGGGATTTCGTTATTTATTAATTGGACCATATTAATGGTTGGTAGAGAACCAAGTAAGCGAGGGTTGCACTCAGTGACATAGAGCTGATTAGTTTTCTCGTCGAGGACAAAATCTAGGCCAAAAATACCTTGGTAACCATATTTTTTAAAATATTGACCTACTTTTTCTACATATTGATAAGCTTGTTGAGAAACCTCTTCAGGAAATCTTGAGCTAGTCCAATCATGGCCACAAAAAAGCCCTGAGCCTTTTTCGGGACTATAAAGCTGAGGGATATCTAAAATTTGATGCTGGAGATTAGTGGAAAGGATGCCATATTTGGTGAGGCAACCAGTAATACTGGGTGAAGGCCCTTGAATAAATTGACTGACGATAACTTCGCTTGGCGGGGTATCTTTTTTACTCTCTTCGTATTCTTCTAGTGGTTTGGATAGTTTGTTAAAAGCCTGTTCAAAATCCATACGATTATTAATAAAAAAGGTTCCTTTGCCACCGGCTCGGGTTGGATGTTGAATCACAAAAGGTAGGCCATATTTATTCATCAAGTGACCATAGTGTAATTTATCAACTGAGGTAATCTTACCTGGCGGAACGGCTACCTCGATTTCCTCAAGAATTTTTCTAAACTTTATTTTATTTTCAAATAACTCTTTGCCAAAATAAGAAGGATTAGCCATCAATTGCCAGCCATTTTCCTGACAGATTTTTTCCATTTTTTTAAATGGTTTATAAACTATCAGAGCTGGATTTCTAAATTGTTGAAGATATTTTTTAGTTTTTTCATGTTTTAAAATGGTAGTGGCATTGCGAGGCTCTCGGAGGTGTTTAGTACCCATGCCTTTTTCTAAAGAAAGAACCTCAAGGTCTTTTTCAATTAATTTGGTATCTAAGCTATAGCGCAAAGATAAAATTCGGTAATTAGGCACAATATTTTCTAAACCCAGCCGATTAAAAGCATAGACCCCTACGCCAAAGATAGGGGTTTTAATGCTGCTGAAAAATTTTTTAAGGGTGACTAAATCTTTGATGACCATTTAGTTGGCCTTTCCTAATTTTAGGAGGCGTGAAGCTTGCTTCTCATAAAAATATTTTTAGCTGGGTCAACTAAAAATCTTTTTAAATCCCTTCGGCCAATAATAATATCGTATTTCATTTCCCTGCGGTCAGCCACAAAAGCCTCGGTTTCCACTAATCGTTTATCTAAAGTAAAAGAAAAGTTAATGATTGGCCTTTCTTCCTTACCTAAAGCCCCTCTCACCTTTTTATAACTAATTAATTGGTTAAGCCCTAATTGTTCAGCTAAGCTGCTACAAATAGTTGTTCGGTAGGCGCCAGTATCAATTTTGGCCATGGTCGGATGTTTATTTCCTTGAGCATCAACAATTTCAATTGGTTCATTAATGCCAATAACCTTGCGACCAGAAATTTCTTCTACTTCTTCTTCTATCTCTCCGCCAAAAAGATCTTGGGCAATTTTTACCCCCTTGGTAACTGTTTTAATCTTAAGGCCTTTTACCCGTTGCAGGCGATCTCCCAGAGAGGCGAGATTAGCAATTTGAATAGATAAACCAGCTCGGGCATTAAGCTCGACAATAATCGGTCCTTTTTCTCGGTCAATAGCAATATCTACTCCCAAAAATCCAATTTGAGTGACTTGTTGGGCTAAAATAGCTAGCCTTAAAACCTCTTTCCATTCGGGAATTTGTAACCCCCGGAGTAATAATCTAGTCCCTGGCACATATTCAATTAATCGGTCTCTTTGGATAGCTGTCGTGGTAATGCCAGTACCTAAATCAATGCCTACCCCAATGCCTCCCAGATGTAGATTAGCCTTACCGCCGGATTCCCTAGTGGGCAGGCGTATTTCTGCCATGACTGGCACTGAATTATAGATAATAATTCTTATATCAGGAATACCTCGATAAGCGTAGGGCTTTAAAAGTTTAAGCAATTTGATTCGTTCTTCAAAAAAAGCTAAATCAGGTAACCCAGTTAAAGAAAAAGTTCCTTCCAAAGTGTTTAAAATATGGTCCTCCAGGTCTTTAATTTGCACCTCTTTTTTATCAGCTTTAATCCAAGGGTAGGGGAATTTTTTCTTTCGGCCGTAAACAATAAGAATGCCTTCGCCGCCTAAGCCTCGATTTGGCTTTAGAGCAAAAGCGGCAGGCAGACTGGCCCAATCAAATTCTTTTAATTCCTCTCTTCGTCGGATAATAGAATAGGTTTTAAGAACAGGCAACCCAGCTTTTTTTAAAATTTTTTTAGCCAAAAGCTTATTATCAGCAATGCGAATAGCCCTCAAGGGATTAGAGGGCCGTAAGTAAGTTAAATTGCGGGCATTTAAGCCCAGGATATATTTACTTTTTCTCAGGTAGCTCAACATGTTTAATTACTTCTCTAAAGCGGAAATATTCAGAAAGGCGCAAGCCAGTCCACTTTCCTAGGAAGATATTAATAACCACCGCAGCTAAGATAGCCCAGAGAGGGAAGAGAAGGACTAAATTTTGTAACCAAGGCCAGCTGATTATCCAATAAGAGACTATTGAAAGAATCAATGTTTCTGAAGTTAAGACAATTGCCTCCCTGGCGCCTCGTTGAATTTGAGCAGCCACAAATTTTTCCACCAAAGTTATCATAATTAAAATGGCAAAAATTGAGGCAGCAATTAGACCCACTCGACCAGAGTAAGCTCCTTCTAATAAGAGAACAAGAATGGCTAAAGCAACAGCTGTTAGAACAATGGCCATACGAGGCAAATAGAGCAAGCGGAGGCGCCTGGCTAGTAATCTTATTAACGTGCCAACTAATAAAATTGTCATAAAAAAAGCTAAGCCATATTTCAAACCAGTGGCCAGAAAGGCAAAAGAGATAATTAAAGGAGTATAAATACCAAAGCCTTTGATGCCAATAATCTGTCGGGCAAAAGCAATCACCGTAGCCACAATTGGCAACATTAGAAGGAGAACCACCGTCTCCTGAGGTACTCCTTGATTAATCATGTATTGGATGAGGGAAGACATATTATTTTAGAATTTTTAATTTCTAATTTTTAATTTTGTAAACAATTTTTAATGTTTAAAATTTTAAAAATTATTTATGGCTATGGGCACAACAGATGGCCACGGCTAAAGCATCAGCTGCGTCATCGGGTTTAGGGATTTCTTTTAAATTAAGTAATACTTTGACCATTTGTTGAACCTGATGCTTATCAGCCCGGCCATAACTGGTCACCGCTTGCTTGACCTCTAAGGGGGTATACTCAATTACTGGGATTTTTGCTCGAGCTGCCCCGGCTAAGATTACTCCTCGAGCTTGGCTAACTTTGATAGCGGTTTTAATGTTTTTGAAAAAGAAAATATCCTCAACAGCTATTTTTCTAGGTTTATATTTTTTAATTAGCTTAGCTAATTGTTGGTCTATTTCCTTAAGTCGCTGGGCTGTCGATAATTTCGGCTCAGTTTTAATACAGTCGTAGTCAATAATTTTTAGTTTATTGTCCGAGTTTTTTATAACCCCATATCCCGTAGTGGCGGTACCCGGATCAATGCCCATAATAACCATAAAATTTTTAATTACCAATTTTGAGAATTACTTCAAATTACTATATATTTCCTGAATATCTTCACTTTCATCTAGGGCTTCGAAAAGTTTTTCTAGTTGGTCTTTGGTTTTTGACTCAGCAATTTCCATCGGATATTTAGGTTCCCAATCAGCGCCTTTCTTGTCAAAAAGATATTTAACACTACCCGCTTCCGCTAATTTAGCCCCAAAATTACTTAAAATACGTTTAATTTCTGCCAAGGTTCGATTTTTATTATCGGTAATCCCTTCAATGATTAAAGCTACTCCACCAGGGCCATAGGCCTCATAAATGACTTCTTCCATTTTTATCCCCTCAATCTGTCCGGTGCCTCGCTTAATCGCTCGTTCGATGTTCTCTTTAGGGATATTCATTGCCTTGGCCTGGTCAATAGCCAATCTTAATTTAGAATTAGTTTCTGGGTCGGCCCCTTTTTCTTTGGCGGCCACACTAATTAAGCGGGATACTTTACTGAAAATCTTACCCCGCTTTTTGTCAACTAATTCCTTACGATAACGTATATTCTTCCATTTACTATGACCTGACATACTAGTTTAATGATACTATTGAGCAAAAGAAAGTGTCAATGAAAATTTAATTAATCTACTCTTTTGTCTATTAAACTTTTTTTAATTTCTTTTTCAATGAGATAATAAGCCAACTAGCTAAGAGAGAGCCAGAGATAATTATTGAAAGAGTTAAAATTAAATTAGCTTTTTGGTCTGAGTAGCTTAGCTGGGCCAGTGAAGCAGCTTGCTGGGGTAAAGATTCGGTTGTTTGTTTGGTTGCTACTTCTTTTGGTTGCTCCAATTGACTTGGCTTAGTTGATTCGATTAATGGGGGAGCTT
The DNA here is from genome assembly GCA_964346955.1 of uncultured Candidatus Saccharibacteria bacterium. Lineage (GTDB taxonomy): Bacteria > Patescibacteriota > Minisyncoccia > Portnoybacterales > UBA2143 > CAYFWT01. The sequence continues at coordinate 24,783 of CAYFWT010000010.1, read as the reverse complement.
GCTCTTGGGCTAAACTCTTGTAAGAATCTTTAGAAGGAGTAAACGCCAAGAGATTTTGGCTTTGACTAAGATTAATTCTTCCTAAGACCTCTGGAGGTTCTTGGGTTTCTTGAATAAGGGGTTGGGGATTATTGCTGGAGATACTTTCTCCTTCGGCCCCTAAGCCAACTGAAGTGATAATATTAGCTGAGCCAGGAGTGGGTAATTTAGTCCAGAAATAATCGCGGCCATCAAAAGCTATTGAGAAGCCCTCTTTTTTCTTTTCAGAATAGCTAACTTGACTAGCTAAAGAACCGTCCGGGTAAAATAACTGAACTTGATCTCTATCATTGTTAAGAGCTAATTTAGTAATTGGTCGCCTCAAGACCAAAAATTGATGGGGAGCGATTAAGCTGTTTTTTAGAAAAATAAAAGGCCGGCTGCCACCCTCCTCATCATCTAATTGCCAGTCAGTTAAATTAGCGATCTCATCGCTTTGGTTAAATAGCTCAATCCATTCGTTTTCGCTGTCTTGGCCAATTGGGTCTGGAATAAATTCACTAATTATCACTGACCGGCTATAGATATTAACCGTAATAATATCTAAATCAGAAAATTCTCCATCACTGACTAATAAGCCAACCATATATTGGCCAGGATAAAGATAAATATGACTGGCTTTTTCTTCAGTTTCCGTAGCTCCATCGCCAAAATTCCAAAAGAAAGTCAAAGTATCATTATCTGGGTCAGTGGATTGACTAGCATCAAAAATTATTTCTTGCTTAACTAAAGCAGTAATATCTGGACCAGCTTTAGCTATTGGCGGCTGATTAACTACCGTTGGCGGTATCCATCCTTCAACGCCTGGTTCTTCGATAACTTCTTCTGGTTCTTCTGGCAAAACTTCTTCGCCACTACTATTTCGGGCTTTAGGCGTGCCACCAGGCTCTTGACTGGTTTGCCAATTAGCTGAATCATTACCAGCCACCTGAGGATTTTTTCTTTCCATGGTTTGCTTAGTAGTATTGTTTCCCGCAAACCAACTGTCTGAGCAATTAACTGAGTCAACTAAATTACCTTGAGCATCTCGTAATTCTAAATTTTCTCCGCCATTACTTAAAGCGCCAGTATAAATCAAATCAGCCGCAATATCTGGCACGCTTGAATCATCAGTTCTTTCCAATAAAAAATAGCCCTGAGCGGGAATTGTTCCGCTGAGGGCTATTTCGGGTGTTCCATCAGCTGCCTTGAGAGCCCAGCCAGTTAAATCTATTTCTTGGTCAGTATTGTTTTTGAGCTCCAACCATTCATCATTAGCTGAGACACTTGTTCCCATCCAAGCAATTTCATTTATGACCACCTCATTAGCTGTTCCTGAACTAAAAATCGGCCAAATAAAAAACCCTCCGACAACCAATAACCAAAAAGTGATTTTAATTTCCGAACACTTCCTCCCCATATTTATATTATATCATTTCTAAGGAGCCTCACAATAAATCTTGGAACAACAGCCTTAAATGATTGTTTTATCTGGCAAGCTATTCCTTTGGCTTAGAAAGGCGTTATTGTTATAATATAAATATAATGAGAAAATATAGAGGATTTACCCTTGTGGAAGCTCTGGTGGTCATAACAATTATTGCTATCCTGGCTATTGTTATGGCTGTTTCTTTGGTTTCTGGTCGCGGCAAGGCACGAGATGCTAAACGCAAAATAGAAATTTCACAAATCGGACGATTCCTTTCTTTGTCGTGTTATTTGCCTGAGGGAGGTGGAGGGGAATATGACCTTTTAGATATTATGGATGAATTAAGAATAAAATATCCAAAGTATTCAGATGTTTTACGAGTGACACCTAAGGACCCCCGAGTGGGCACTGAAACAGAATCTTTTTACCGATATATTATCACTGATGACGGCAAGGAATGTGTCTTATACGCTAATTTAGAGAACGATGAGGAGCCAGTCACCCTTACCACTATTTCATCTGCTACCCCTGGAGGGGGAATTGGTGTCTTTGAAGCCTTGAGCCAGGGATGGAATGGAACGACTAAATACTTTCAGGTTTCTAATTAATCATAATTGATTAAAAATAGACAATATTTCTTAACCAACAAAAACCTGCTTTAATCAGCAGGTTTTTGGTTTCGTCTCTTAATCACCGCCCTAAACGATTGTTTTGCGGGACAATCCGTTCGTCTTTAGAACAGTTTATCTTGTTTTTCTTGGTCGTATTTGAGACCGAGATGGTCATAAGCTAATTTGGTGGCTAAGCGGCCTTTGGGAGTTCGGACCAAGAAACCCAAAGAAAGGAGATAGGGTTCGTAAATTTCTTCAATGGTGTCTTGTTCTTCGTTGGCGGCTGCCGCTAAGGCTTGCAGGCCAACTGGCCCGCCATTAAATTTTTCAATAACTATTTTTAAAAGATGGCGGTCAGCTGGTTCCAAGCCCAACTTATCTATCTCTAACATTTTTAATCCTTCTTGAGTTAATTTTTGGTTAATTTGGCCATCTCCTCTAACTTGAGCATAATCGCGAATTCTTTTTAAGAGACGGTTAGCAATCCGTGGCGTGTAGCGAGAGCAGCAGGCAATTCCCTGAATGGCTTTCGGTTCAATAGTAGTTTTTAAAATTTTAGCTGACCGTTCAATAATTTTTTCAATATTTTTTTGACTGTAAAAATCCAGCCGAAAGGTTACCCCAAAGCGGCTCCTTAAAGGAGAAGAAAGCAGACCAATCCGGGTGGTGGCAGCAATTAAAGTGAAGCGGGGTAATTCTAAGCGGAGAGTCCGAGCGGAAGGCCCCTTACCAATGACAATGTCTAAAAGAAAATCTTCCATGGCTGGATACAAAGTTTCTTCGATGGTCTTATTAAGTCGATGTGATTCATCAATAAAAAGAACATCTCCGTTTTGGAGATTAGTTAAAATAGAAGCTAAATCGCCGACCCTCTCAATAGCTGGTCCAGAAGTAACCTTAATCTGACAATTCATCTCTTTGGCAATAACATGGGCTAAACTAGTTTTACCCAACCCTGAACCGCCATATAATAGGACATGTTCAATTGGTTCAGTTCTTTTTTTAGCTGCCCCAATCAGAATTTCCAGATTATCCTTTATTTTTCGCTGACCAACATACTCTTCAAAAGTTCGAGGTCGCAGAGTTAAATCCAGATAGTGGTCTTCGTTTACTTGTTTGGGAGTAAGCATTGGGCTTGAGTCCGTTAGAAATCCCCGCCTCTGGCGGGGCATCCGCCTAAGGCGGATTACTTCTAACGGGCTTGACATTTTTATTAGAATTTGCTATTATCTTAACAGGGAGGATAAGCTAAAACAGCTAGCCTCTTTTAATATTGACTAATCTGTAGGCAATAAGGGCCCGATTTTTTAATTTTGGGTTCGATAGGGGTTTTATCTTAGCTTTGGATATTTTGGTTCCGACTGAAGTATTCCTCGGGGAAACCTTTTCTCTCTGTTTTAGGCAAAGAGTCATTGCCTACAGACTAGTCGATATTAAAATTTTATCTAAAATAACCTCCTGGGTTATTCACCAGTGACTCTTTCTACTTCTTCTAAGGCGACTAGCCCTTCTAGGGACTTAATTAGACCATCTTGATACATGGTCAGCATTCCTTTTTCTTTGGCTAGTTTAGTGATTTCAACTAAACCGGTTGAAGAAAGAATGTTCTTTTTTATTTCTTCGTCAGGAATTAGGATTTCAAATATACCCATTTGACCTTTAAACCCTCTTTGGTTACATTCTTCGCATTTACCTGGCTGATATAATTTAATTTCTTTAATTTCTTTTTTATAATTAGCTGGTATTTCCTTAAGCTCTTTTTTGATTTTTTCTAAAGTTTCCGAAGGGATTTTAAAGGTTTTTCTGCATTTTGGACAAAGTTTTCTGACCAATCTTTGGCCAATGATTGCTCTCAGCGAAGAACTAGCATCACCAGCGCTGATATTAAGACCAGCTAATCTTGGAATAGCTTCTACGGCACTGTTGGTATGGAGGGTGCTTAAAACCAAATGTCCAGTTAAAGAAGCCTGGACAGCTGCTTTGGCTGTTTCTTGGTCTCTAATTTCACCAAGCATGATAATATTGGGGTTTTGACGGAGTAGTGCTCTCAAGGCCTCAAGGAAGGTATAGCCTTCTTCTTTGTCAACTTGGGTTTGGATAATGCCTTTGAGTCGATATTCAATAGGGTCTTCAATGGTAAAAATTTTTACTTCCGGTCGGTTAAGCTTGCTGAGGATAGAATAGAGGGTGGTCGTTTTACCAGCACTGGTTGGCCCAGTGACAAAAATAATACCATTAGGAGATTGGATAGCCTTTTGAACAACTTTAAGTAATTCTGGCCGGAAGCCTAAATCTTCTAAGGTTAGAACAGCTACATCTGGTCTCAGTAATCGAATAATAACTGATTCACCATAGCCGCTAGGGATAACTGAGACTCGGGTATCATATGATTGTCCGTCAACACAGTCCACTTTGAATCGGCCGTCTTGAGCTTTTTTATGGATTTCAAGTTTCATGCCAGCTAATTCTTTTATCTTAGCCACTACGGGCAAGAACAATTCTTTGGGAATTTGAGCTACTTCCTCGAGAGCCCCCTCTATTCTTAATCTGGCCTTAAAAATATTTTCTTCTGCTTCTAGATGGATATCAGAGGATTTCATTTGCAGGGCAACTGCTGTCAGCCATTCAACTAATTCCGTCATTTTAATTTGATTAAGCTTTTCCTGGATTCTTTTGTCACCAATGGCTAAAGACTTGGCCCATTCTAAAGTCTCTTTGCCTATGACTAAAGCTCGGGTCAGCATCGACATAATTGCCTTGCCATAGATCTGTTCAATATATTGAGGAGAACCAATTACTCTTTGGACTTCATCCATGGTGGTTACTCCTTCAGCCACTCTAAGCATGGTGTCTTGCATAAGAGTGACCATACCTTCTTCCATTGCTTTAGTGCGAAGGTCATAGGAGGTAGCTTCTTCAAGAACTAATTTTTCAATAGCCTCAGTAATAGTAAAAAATTCAAAAACACCAATTCTACCTTGATAGCCTAGACCATGGCATTTGGTACAGCCTCCGGGTTTATAAAAAGTAGATATTTTTTTGGGAATATCAATACCTGATTTTGGTGAAATTAGAGAAAAAACCTTTTTCGTATTGGCAATTAGCTCGGTGGAAGGTTGATAGGGTTTTTTACAATGAGGGCAGAGTCTTCTGACTAATCTTTGAGCAATGACCAAGTTAACTGCTGTAGGGATAAAAGATGACTTAACCCCCATATCAGTCAAGCGAGGGATGGCCCCGGCTGCATCGTTGGTATGGAGAGTAGAGAAAACTACGTGACCAGTTAAGGCAAATTCAATAGCAATAGCCGCACTTTCGTTATCTCTAATCTCGCCGACCATCAAGGCATCAGGGTCTTGACGGACTACTGCCTTGAGCGCCTGACCGAAAGTTTGCCCCTTACGTTTGCTGATTTGAGTTTGGGTAATTCCTTTGAGTCTATATTCAATCGGATCTTCCACTGTAATAATTTTGCTGCCTGGTTCATTAATATAGTTTAGACAGGCATAAAGACTGGTCGTTTTGCCTGAGCCAGTTGGTCCAGTAGTTAAAATCATGCCATTGGGCCGAGTAATTTGGCCCTTGATGATTTCAAATAGTTCTGGCCTGATGCCTAAATCAGGCAGGTTCAATTGGGTCGCCCCTAAGCCCAAGAGACGCATGACCACACTTTCTCCATAACCACTGGGTAAAACAGAAACCCTCATATCAACAGATTTGATAGTTTTTTCTCCCTCTAGAATCTTGACTGAGAAGCGACCATCTTGGGTAACATCTTGCACATTAAGGAGCATATCTGATAGGGTTTTGATTCTAGAAAGAAGAAAATGGTAGGCTTTCTGGGGAAAATCAGTAACATCTTGGAGTAGGCCATCAACCCGGTAACGCAATCTAATCCTCTCTGCCCCAGGCTCAAGATGAATATCAGATGCCTCCATTTCAATGGCTCCCGCCACCACAATAGTCAAAAGGCGAGTAGTTGATAAACCACCAATGGCTTTTTTTAATTCTTGAATAGTTTGTAGAGATTTTTTAAATTCCTCTAATTCTTTATTTTGAATAATAAAAACGCCCCTGAGTGGAGTAACCTTAGGGGCAGCAAACTTGTAACGCTCCCAGCCCTTTTTTAAGCTACTCAGAGAAACAATAAACAATCGGCATTCAAAACCTTGCTCTTGAAGTTCTTTGAGGACTTTCTTAGTTTGGGGGTTATGAGAGTTTTTTACAGCTAAATGGAGAACTGGGCCAGTTCTTTTGATGACTAAGAGATTCCCTTTGACTGCTTTTTCTCTGGGCAAAGTAATTAAATCATTAAGATCAATCGGTAGCAAGGCAAGATTGACATAGGGCAGTTTAAGCTTTTCGGCTAATTCCTCAGTTCTCTTTTCTTCTTCTTGGCGTTGGAGTTTAAATATCTTCTCTTTAAGGGCAATTGTTCGAGAATTAGTTAAAGCCATTTATTTTAGCTTAAGGGGCAAGATTTCCTTTGGAATTCTTACTCCCCAACGGGCTAAAGTCTCTCTTGAGTGTAGCTTATTTTTGCTTCTAGGTCAAATCCAGTACGACAATTCATTGTAGGCCCGGCTTAAACATAGTATACTGAAGGACATAGAAGATGGAACATGAAATTTGAAACATTGGCTATTATTACTAAAAGCGCTAAAGAGACGCAAAGGGTAGGGAGGATTTTAGCTCAGGAAATAATAAAGATAATCCACCAACCGGCGGAAAAAACTAAAAAGGCGTTGATTATTGGCTTAGAAGGAGAGTTAGGCAGTGGCAAGACCACTTTTATTCAAGGACTAGCTAAGGGGTTGGGGATTAAGGAAGCAATTACTAGCCCTACCTTTATAATTTTTAAAAAATTCGATATCCCTCATCAGCCATCGGGTATCAGATATTTTTATCACATTGATTGTTATCGCATTAATCAGCCCCAAGAGTTAATTGATTTAGACTTTAAGGAAATTCTTAACAATTCTCAAAATATCATCGTCGTTGAATGGGCGGAGCGGGTTAAAAAAATTCTACCTCCAAAAAATATTTTATGGATTAATTTTAAACATCTTAGCCAAGACCAAAGAGAGATAACAATTAGGGGTTAAATAATTTTATGAAGGACAAACTAGTTCTTATTGATGGCAATGCTTTAGTTCATCGAGCTTTTCATGCCCTACCACCACTTAGAACTAAAAAAGGTGAGTTGGTTAACGCAGTTTATGGATTTGCCAGCATTCTTTTCAGAGTCCTTAAAGAGTTAACTCCAGATTATCTAGCAGTTGCCTTTGATTTAGCTGGACCAACTTTCCGCGATATCGAGTATAAAGAGTATAAGGCTAAGCGAGTCAAACCACCCCAAGAATTATATGACCAAATTCCTTTAGTCAAAGAACTGGTTAGAGTGTTAGCTCTCCCTATTTACGAAAAGGAAGGTTTTGAAGCAGACGATCTGATTGGCACCATCGTCTCAAAAGTTTCGGCTAAAGACAGAAAAACTAAGGTTAAGACTATTATTGTTACTGGTGATTTAGACACTCTTCAGTTAATTGATGAAAATACTGAAGTTTATACTCCCCAAAAAGGTATTAAAGATGCTGTTATTTATGACCAATCAGCAGTTAAAAAGCGTTACGGTATAAGGCCAAAGCAAATTGCCGCCCTTAAAGGACTAAAAGGCGATCCCTCTGATAATATTTTAGGCGTGCCTGGCATTGGAGAGAAAACAGCTATTGAGTTAATTAAGAAATTTGGCAGTTTAGAGAAACTTTATCAGAGTCTAGAAGGGAGCGACCTCAATCCTAAACTAAAAGCTAAGTTATTAGAATACAAAGACCAGGCTGAATTTAGTTGCTATTTGGCTACCATTAGAAGAGATGTCCCGATAGATTTCAATTTAGCAGAATGTAGCTGGGGGAAATTTAATCGAGACAAGGTAACTAAATTGTTAAAAAGGTTAGAATTTAGTAGTTTAGTTAAGCGCTTAGCTGATTTGCCAACTGGAAAATAAAGTGACAATTTCTATTAAGTATGATAAGATAATTAAAGAAGCCATAAACTAAGAAGCCCGGGTTAATTATTGTCGGCTTGTTGGAGGTTAAGTCCTTTGGCAAGCTTAGGATAAAATAGCCTAGGGAATAAATTAGCTTATGACTAATAACTTAGAAAACAAAAAAGAAAAAGCAGCAATTCTTATTGTTGAGGATGATAAATTTCTGCGAGATCTTTTGGTTCATAAATTAGAGACAGAAGAATTTAGGACCTCGGTGGCAGTTGATGGTCAGGAGGCTCTAAAAAAAATTAAGCAAGAATTACCCCAGCTGATTTTATTAGATTTGATTTTACCTAACCTGGATGGTTTCGAGGTTTTAAAACAGCTTAAGGAAAATGCTAAGACTAATAAAATCCCGGTGATTATTTTGAGTAATTTAGGCCAACAGGACGAGGTAGAGAAGTGTCTTGGATTGGGAGCCAATGATTATCTAATTAAAGCTCATTTTACTCCCGAAGAAATTATCGAAAAGATTAAAGGAATTTTGAAGTAAAAATAACCTTAGATTCCCAGAGAGAAGTAATTCTTTTAGGAGATTAGAATGTTGAGTAAAAAGCGCAAATTTGTTGGAATTTTTATTTTATTTATTTTGGCCTTAGGGCTGATTTTTGTTTGGCAAAAGATTTCTCGGACCATCGAAGTTAAGACCCAATTAGCTGAATTGGCTAATCAAATAAAGGAGTCAAACAGTAGTCCATTAAGTGGTCTGGCTTGCCAGAATTACCAGCGGCGGCCTCTGGCCGTGGTCCTAGCCGAGGACCCGGTGGCCCGCCCTCTTTCAGGCATTTCCCAAGCTGATTTAATTTTGGAGATGCCAGTGATTACGGGAAGTATTACTCGAATGATGGCGGTTTATGTTTGTGGTTTACCAGAAGAAATTGGTTCTTTACGTAGTGCCCGCCATGATTTTATTCCTTTAGCTATGGGTTTGGATGCTATCTTAGCTCATTGGGGCGGTTCCCATTTTGCTTTAGATGAGCTCAATCAAGGAATTATGGACAATATCGATGCCCTAAAGAATCCTTACAATGCTTTTTATCAAAAGAAAGAAATCCCTCAACCCCACAATGGTTTTACTTCAATGGAGCGATTAATCAATAGTGCTAAAAAATTGGGTTATCGATTGGAGAATAAGTTTGAGGGATACCCATTTCAAAGACAGAAGGACCAAATCATCCCCAGCCTACCAAAAGCCAGGAGTCAAAAAAAGACTTTAAAAATTGGCTACGCCTACCCATATAATGTAGAATATCAATATAACTCAGAAACTAATTCTTATCGGCGCTGGCGAGCTAATAAGCCCGAGATAGACAAAAACAATAATCAGCAAGTTAAAGCTAAAAGTATTGTGGTCATGCGAGCTGCTTCCCGTCAGATTGAAGGACCCTATTACAATGATTTGGATATTGAAGGAAGAGGCGACTGCCAAGTTTATCAAGATGGCCAAGTGATTCCTTGCACTTGGTATAAAAGCAAAAACAATCCAGCTAGCAAACTCTATTTTCTAGATAAAAATGACCAGGAAATCTCTTTTGTCCCTGGCCAAATCTGGATAGAGATAGTTGAACTAGATCAAGAAATTAGCTGGCAGTAAAAAGAGATTCTAGCAAAAGACCTTGCCCCAACCATTTCTCGAAGACGCAGCGGCCGTGGGTTTGTGGTATTCTACTTATTATTTAAGCCGCTGCTCTGAAATGACAAAAGAGTTCCTTTGTCATCATTTCAACCCCGCTGTTATCTTTTGTCATCTAAGCTTCTCGAAATGGTTAGGGCAAGGTCTGAATATTGACAATATGCTCATTCTTTTATACGGCGAAGATACCTTTCGTTCCCGCCAGAAATTAAATACTATTGTCAAAGAATACCAACTCAAACATCAGAGTGGTCTAAATTTAGTTTGGTTTAAAGAGAGTTTGGATTTTGATAAAGTTAAGGAAAAAATTGAGGCAATTTCTATGTTTGATGAAAAAAAGCTAATTATTCTGGAAGATGTTTTTAAAAATAGAAATTTTCGAGAGAACTTTTTCTCCTATGCTCAAAGAAACAAACTAAAGGATAATCAAGAGGTAATTATAGTGATTCATCAAGAGGGTAAATTGGTAGTGACTAGATTGAAGAGGCAAGTAAATATGTTGGAAGAGTTTAGTCCCTTAGAAGGAGCTAATTTAGTTAATTGGGTAAAAAAAGAGGTGGCTAAAAACAAAGGAAAGATTAGTCCGGAGGCAGTTAAAAAATTGGCTGTTTATGTAGGCGATGATTTGTGGCAAATGAATAATGAAGTGAATAAGTTATTAAGTTATAAAGCTGATAAACTAATTAATGAAGAAGATATAGATTTATTGGTTAGAGCCAAGCTGGACGTTAATATTTTTAGGACTCTTGATGCCTTAGCCAACAGAGATAAAAAAACCGCCTTAAAACTTTTGCATGAGCATTTAACTCAAGGCGCCAATGAGATTTATTTATTTTCCATGTTTGTTTATCAGGTACGCAGTCTGCTTAAATTGAGGGATTTAGTTGAAAAAGGGGTGCCCTTTTATGCTTTAGCCAGGAGTAGTGGCCTCCATCCTTATGTCGTTAAAAAGAGTTGGTCCCAGCTAAGGAATTTTAATTTAGACCAATTAAAAAAAATCTACCAGCGTTTGCTGGAGATTGAATTATCTCTAAAGTCTGGTCGGATAGATGGAGAGACTGCTTTGGATATGCTAGTGGCCGAAATCTAAAAGAGTTATTTAATTTTTTTCACAATCGACTCAAATATTTCTGGTTGCTTTTCAGCCAATTGGGCTAAAATTTTACGGTCAATTTCAATATTGGCTTTTTTTAATTTATTAATAAATTGGCTATAAGTTAAGTCCTGAGCTCGGGCAGCCGCATTAATTTTAATTTGCCAAAGTCGGCGAAAATCCCGTTTTTTCCTTTTACGGTCATGATAAACATGAACCCAAGCATGTTTTAGGGCATCTTTAGCTAATTTATATTTAGCTTTGCGTCCCCATTTATATCCTTTAGCCAGTTTTTTAATTTTTTTTCGGCGCCGATGAGCAATAACGCCTCGTTTTACCCTAGTCATAATCAAAGATGAGATAGTATTTTTTTAACTCTTTTTCTGTTAATCGATGAAAATTTACTAGATTTTCTTTTCTTTCTGGTTTTTTTACCTGGTTCTTTAGCATTAAAGTGACTTTGATGAGTAGTTCGCCGTAAAATTTTTTTCCGGCCAGTAATTTTAATTCTTTTCAATAATGCTTTTTTTGTTTTAAGTTTAGCCATTGTCTGTCAGGCCTTGCTTATGACCATATTTAATCCCCTGGGTTGTCTTTTGATTTCTTGCTCGATTTTGATTTCCGAAGAGATTAACTTAATAAATTCATCTAATTTCTCTTTAGCTAGATCTAGATGGGCTTTTTCTCGACCGCGGAGAATTAATTCTATTTTAACTTTATGCCCCTTGATGAGGAATTTTTCTGCTTGTTTGGCTTTTATTTCTAAATCATGTTGGCTTGTTCTAAGGCCGATTCTTACTCCTTTAATTTCTGTTTTCTTTTGTTTAGCTCGTTGCTGTCTTTCTTGTCTGGATTTCTGGTATTGGTATTTACCATACTCCATAATTCGGCAGACCGGCGGTCGGGTATGCGGAGCAACCTCAATTAAATCAAGCCCTTTTTCTTGGGCTAGTTGAAGGGCTTTGGCTGTTTCAACAACACCTAAATTCTGACCATTTTCATCAATCAGTCGGACTGGGCTTATTCGTATCCAATTATTGATACGCGGTTTTTTGCTTGTTCGATTGTAGTATTTTTTGTAGATAGTTTTTGTTTAAAAAATTTATGTGGAGGTGGAGGGAGTCGAACCCTCGTCTAGAAAGCTTTCCCAAAATAATCTACAAGTTTAGTCTCTTTCCTTTATGTCGAGATAAGGGATGTAAAAGAGACAAAATTCCATTATCTCTAGTTAGTCAATTTCAACGAGAACCGCCTAACTCAAGTTCTGTCTATCTCGATAAAATAACACCTGACTTAATCTATCGAGAATCAATCAAGCAGATGCTGCTTAGCTTTTATGCGTAAGCAGGAGCAACTTTTAAGTTGGCAATTATTTGTTTACCCTCACACCAAAATTTTTGGTGTGAGGGCGCTTGACTTGCCTATCTTAAGATTACTTTCTATCGAAGCCTAGCACCCCCGAACTTTTGCTTGGCAAAAGAAATTACAAATCACAAATTCCAAAATTATATTTTAACTCTTAAGGCCCGGCCAATTTTTCTTTTAGTTTCTCTTTCAATAATCTTTTCTCTTTTATCTACTTTTCGTTTACCGCGGCCTAAAGCAAAGGCCAGCTTTATTTTTCCTCTTTTAGTATAAATCCTTAAAGGCACTAAAGTCAAGCCTTTTTGCTTACCTTTGCCAATTAAACTCTTGATTTCTTTCTTATGTAGAAGCAGTTTTCTGGTTCGGGTTGGCCGATAATCAGCTGGTGCGTTTTTCGGTTGATAAGGAGGAATCTGGGCATTAATCAGCCAAGCCTCTTCACTTTTGATGGTCACATAAGAACCCCTCAAACTAATATGACCAGTTTTAATTGATTTAACTTCCTGACCAGTTAAAACCAGGCCTGCCTCATAGGTCTCTAAAATTTGGTAGTCATATTTAGCTCGAGGATTAGTCGCTAGGGTAGGCATATATTTATTATATTTTATCCAGTAAGCTCTCGCAATTTATGAATAAAAAAGAAAAGCCCTAAAGCGTTTTTACACCAAGGGCTCGAGAGCATTAGGAGGAGAGGGGGTAGGTAAACCGAAAAAACTATCACCCCTTTTTAAAGTCCTAGGGTCTTTTAACCCTAAAGGCGCCCTCGGGTTAAAGCCTTTCAGACACCAGCAAATTGTGAAGCAGTCGAAGCAACAGCCAAAGCTGAAGCCTCAGTTCCTTCACCTGCCCCTCACACCGCCGGTTTTTAGCTCCCCTTTATGATTTCTGTTATTATAGCTATCTATAGATCTTTGTCAATATTTTTAGATGTCTCCTCACGGGCATTGAGTAAATTAAAGGAATAAGATATGATAAAAACACATATGATCAGGCAAAAAATAGAAGAATTAATTAAGGGAATTGTTAAAAAAGAGGTTCATTTAGAGCATCCAGCCCATTCAGAACACGGTGATTATTCCACTAATATTGCCCTCAAGACCAAAGTTGACCCGCAAAAGATTGTTGGCAAATTAAGAGATAATCCTATCTTTGAGAAGGTAGAAGTGGCTGGGCCGGGCTTTGTTAACTTTACTTTATCCCAAAAATGTCTTCAAGAAGAATTAGCTGAGATTATTAAGCAAGGCGATAAATACAGCCATTTGGATTTAGGAAAAGGTAAAAAAGTCCAAGTAGAGTTTATTTCTGCTAACCCAACTGGCCCTTTAACCGTGGCCAATGCCCGGGGTGGTCCTTATGGCGATGTTTTGGCTAATTTTTTGAAAAAAGCCGGCTTTAAAGTAGCCAAGGCCTATTATGTCAATGATTATGGTCAGCAGATTTTAGCTTTAGGTCATTCTATTTTAAAAAATGAAGAGGCTAAATATAAAGGAAAATATATTGATGATTTACATAAAAAAATCAAAGAAAAGGATCCTGCTAAAGCTGGCCAAAGAGCCGCTCGACATATTATTAAAGATTTAATCCATAAAACAACTGATAAGTTAGGTATTAAATATGATGATTGGATTTTTGAATCAGACCTTCACCAATCGTCTCGAGTAGATAAAACCTTGAAATATTTGACCAAAAAAGATTTAATTTATCAGAAAGAAGAAGCTCAATGGTTTAAGTCATCTAAGTTTGGTGATAAAAGAGATAGGGTGGTGGTTAAGAAGGATGGTTGGAAAACTTATTTAGCTGGTGATATAGCTTTACATAATTATAAGTTTCAGGAGAAAAAATTTGATAAAGTAATTAATCTTTGGGGTGCTGACCACCATGGCGATGTGCCAGGGCTCTTAGCGGCTGTCGAGGCGCTGGGTCATAAAGGCAAATTAGAAATTATTATTTTGCAGTTTGTGACAATTTTAGAAAAAGGAGCCAAGCAGAAAATGTCTAAAAGGGCTGGCCTTTATGTGACTATGGATGAGTTGCTTGATAAAGTTGGCCTTGATGCCGTGCGCTTTTTCTTTTTACAAAAATCAGCTGATACTCACTTGAATTTTGACTTAGCCTTGGCCCAAGAGCAGTCAGCTAAAAATCCGGTCTATTACGTTCAGTATGCTCATGCCAGAATTTGTAGTATTTTGAGGAAGGTAAAATCAGGGACTGTCCCTGATTCTCAGGGACAGTCCCTGATAAATCATCCAGCCGAATTAAATCTTATTCGCCAATTAATCAAATTCCCCGAAATTATTGAAGATACTGCGCAAGATTATCAAATTCAAAGATTGCCTCATTATGCTTTGGAATTAGCTACCGCCTTCCACCAGTTTTATAAACAATGTCGAGTGCTAGTTGACGATAAAGAACTAGCCCAAGCCCGAATCGCCCTAATTAAGGCTAGCCAAATTGTTTTAAGAAATACCTTAAATCTTATGGGCATTCAAGCCCCAGAGAAGATGTAGTTATGACCGAAATTCCTAAAGTGGAAAAAAAGATACTAAAGTTTTGGCAGAAAGAGAATATTTTTGCCAAATCCCTTAAGCTTAGGAAGAGTAAGCCCTTTTTTAGTTTTTATGATGGGCCGCCTTTTGCTTCTGGTGAGCCTCATTACGGCCATATTTTAGCCAGTACCATCAAAGACACCGTTTTGCGTTATTGGACCATGAAAGGCCATCAAGTTTCTTGGCGAGTCGGTTGGGATTGTCATGGTTTGCCGGTAGAAAATATGATTGAAAAAGAACTCGGCTTAAGAAGTAAAAAAGATATCGAAAAATTTGGTATTAAGAGATTTAATCAGACCTGCCGCCAAGCTGTTTTTCGCTGTATGGATATTTGGGTAAAGACTCTTCGTCGAGTCGGTCGCTGGTCTGATTATTCCCAAGCTTATGCCACTTTAGATAATGACTATATTGAGTCAGTTTGGTGGGTTTTTAAACAGCTTTGGGATAGAGATTTAATTTATCAAGCTTATCGAGTAACACCTTATTGTCCGCGTTGTGGCACTCCTTTATCAAATTTTGAATTGAATCAACCTGGTGCTTATCAAGATATTGAAGACGAATCAGTTTATCTTAGATTTCCTTTAAAAGAGAAGAAAAAAACATATTTGTTTGTCTGGACGACCACTCCTTGGACTTTGCCAGCTAATGTGGCTATTGCCGTTGGCCCTAATATCCAATATGTCAAAGTTAAATTTAATAATGAGTATTACATCTTAGCCAAGCAAAGATTAAATGTTTTAGCCAAAGAAGGGAAATACGAGGTTGTTGAAGAATTTTTAGGTAAGGATTTAGTGAGGAAAGAATACCAGCCCCTTTATAAGATGAAATTAGACAGGCCTGGTTATAAAGTAGTGATGGCTGATTTTGTTTCCGTGGAAGAGGGGACTGGCTTGGTTCATATTGCCCCAGCCTTTGGTGAAGAAGATATGGAGTTAGGTAAAAAAGAGAATTTGCCCACCGTGGTCACGGTTGATGAAGAGGGCAAAGTTATTCAAGGATTAGGTATTCCTGGTCAAGGTCAGTTTGTCAAAAAAGCTGACCAAGAGATTACGAATGATTTAAAGAAACGTCATTTATTATTCAAAGAAGAGAAGATTATCCACGCCTATCCTTTTTGTTGGCGCTGCGAAAGTCCACTTCTTTACTATCCTATTAATAGCTGGTATGTGGCCGTAACCAAGTTTAGGAAAGAATTGGTGGCTAGTAATAAGAAAATCAGGTGGGTGCCGGCTCATCTTAAAGAGGGTCGCTTTGGCAAATGGTTAGAAGGAGCCAGGGATTGGTCAGTTTCTAGAAACCGCTATTGGGGAGCTCCTATTCCAGTCTGGCAATGTCAGAAATGTGGCCAACAGAAATGTGTTGGTAATGTAAAAGAGCTAGGCCGAATTAATATTAAAGATTTACATCGGCCGATGATAGATAAAGTTATTTTAAAATGTCCTTGTGGCGGCCAGATGAAAAGAGTCCCCGAGGTTTTTGATTGTTGGTTTGAATCAGGCTCGATGCCTTATGGTCAATGGCATTATCCTTTCCAAAATAAAAAATTAGTCGAAAAGACCTTTCCAGCTGATTTTATTGCTGAAGGTATTGACCAAACCCGCGGCTGGTTTTATACCCTTCATGTTTTAGCTACTGCCTTGACCCTGAGGAGTATTGGCTTGGGCAAAAATCAGCCTGCTTTTAAAAATGTGGTCGTCAATGGTCTGATTTTGGGCGAGGATGGTAAAAAGCTTTCTAAAAGGCTAAAAAACTACCCTGCTCCAGAAATTATTTTCAATAAATACGGGGCTGATGCCTTGCGATATTATTTATTGGCCAGCACCCCCATGGGCGAAGACTATCTTGTTTCAGAAAAAAGAATTGCCGAAACCTTCCGTCGGACCATTCTCACTCTTTGGAACTCTTTTATTTTTCTAAAAACTTATACTGAGGGTGGCCAGCTTGCCTCTAAATCCGTCCAGCCTAAAAACTCTTTAGATAAATGGATTGTTTCTCGACTGAATACCTTAGTTGAGGAAGTAGTTAACTGGATGGACAAATATGAATTAACTAAGGCGGCTCGTTTGTTTGATGGCTTTTTAGATGAATTTTCTAATTGGTATATTAGACGTTCCCGGCGGCGATTTCAAAGACCGCAAAATAGTCAAGAGAAGAAAGAGGCAGAAAAGATTTTGTCTTTTGTTTTACTAAATCTAGCTAAATTAACTGCTCCTTTCTTACCTTTTATGAGTGAGGAAATATATCAGAATCTTGAAGAAAATCAGTCAGTTCATCTTTGTAATTATCCTAAGCCCAACAAGCGACTGATTAATAAAAAACTGGAGGAAAGGATGGGGCAGGCTCGAGAAATTGCTGCGGTGGCTTTAGCCCAGAGAGCTAAGGCAGGAATTAAAGTGAGACAACCCCTTAAAGAATTAAGAATTAAAAGTAAGGTGTTAAGCAAGGATAGGGAATTACTAGATTTGATTAAAGAAGAAGTTAATCTTAAGGAAGTGATTTATGATTCAAAGATTAAGGAGGCGATTAAATTGGATACTAAAATTACCCCTGAATTAAGGACTGAAGGAGTGATTAGAGATTTAGTTCGCTTTATCCAAGATATGAGAAAGGATGGCGGCCTCAAGCCGAGAGAACAGATTTATCTTAGATATTCAACTGGCCCAACTTTGCGAAATTTAATTCAGGGACAGGAACAAGAAATCAAAGCAGAAATTTCTGCTTCTAAAATAGAAGCCGGGCCCAAAAGAAAGGAAGTATTTTTAGTTGAGAAAGAAGTTAAATTAGACGGTCAAAAAATTTGGTTAGGAATCAGAAAACAGTAAAGGACTGTCCCCCAGGGACAGTCCCTAAGGGACAGTCCTTGTTAGCATGTTATACAAGACTCAAGGCATTATTATTAAAAAAGTAAATCTAGGCGAGACTGATCAGCTGTTGGCTATTTACACCAAGGATTTTGGTAAAATTTTAGTTAAGGCTAAGGCAGTTAGGAAAAACCAAGCTAAGCTTAAAGGCCACTTGGAGCTTTTCTGCCATAGTCAACTTATGTTTGCTCAGGGAAAAAATTTAGATATTATCACTAGCGCAGAAACAATTGAGAGATTTTCTTCCCTCCGTCAGCACCTCCCTTCTTTAGCAGCTGCCTATTATTTGTCTGAGCTTATTGATAAATTGATAGCCGGTCCTGAAAAAGATGAAAATATTTGGACTCTCTTTTTGTCTAGCTTTGATAAACTTAACCAAGCCTCATGCCAACTGCCTAAGGTGATGGTTTCAGGAGGGGAAAATATTAAAGAGATTGTCAGGGACTTTGAAAGTAAATTATTGAAATTTCTGGGCTACGGAGAAGCTCAAGAGAATATTCCTCTTTCCATTCAGTCTATTTTGAAGAAAGAGATAAATTCAAGTAGTTTTTTACAAAAGACAATTCATTTGGTAAAATTAAATCAATGGAACCAAAAGAGTCAATGGAACCAAAAGAGTCAAAGGAACTAAAGGAGTTAAGAAAGAAACTTTATAAACCGGGCGTTGAGTTCGAGGAACGGTTAAAGGAAGGAGAGTTTTTCAAACCTGGTGAAAAAAAAGAGGAGGCTTTGGCAGAAGAGTGGGGAGAGATAGAAGGAAGGGGATTATTAGCCAAGCAAAAAAAATATTTGTTCGTTGGTGGTGCTTTTTTGGGGGTTATTTTTTTAGGGATAGTCGGCTTTCTAGTCTGGCAGGGTTTGACTTCTTTTGATAAAGATAAAGTCAGATTAGAAATTAGAGGGCCAGAGAGAGCTATCAGCGGTGAAGAGATTAACTACACTGTTAGATATCACAACAAAACCCGCTTAGATTTAGATGAGGTTAAATTAGTTTTTTATTATCCAGAAGGCTCAATCCTTCAGGAACAAGAAGATTTAATCCAGACTTTTGACTTGCCAACCTTAGCTGCTGGGCAAGAGAGCCAAGTTGAACTGCCGGTGAGAATAATTGGCTTAAAAGGAGAAACGAAAAGGGCTTGGGCCGAGTTAAGTTATCAGCCGGGCAAAATCAGTTCTCGTTTTGCTAATCGAGCTGAATTCTTGAGCACCATAATTTCTGTCCCCTTAATATTAAATTTCGATATGCCAGAAAGACTGGTTAGCGGCCAGTCTTTTGATTTTTCGCTAAAATATCTCAATCAAGGTGAAGTTTCTTTTAGCGGCCTTCAGATTCGACTTGAATATCCCACTGGCTTTACCTTTCATTCAGCCGAGCCCCAACCAATAGAAGAAGATAGAATTTGGCCTTTGGGAGAGTTAATGGCTGGTCAAGAAGAGAGAATTTTTATCCGAGGCAATATTATGGGCCAAGAGGGAGAGGCTAAATTGTTTAAAGCCCAGCTAGGTCTTTTAAAAGATGGACAATTTATTACTTATGCTGAGGCGGTTGGCGCTTTCCAAGTTTCTGTTACCCCTTTATTTGTTAGCCAGACTATCAACGGGCAAACCGATTATGTTGCTGAAGCTGACGAAACTTTGACCTACCGAATTACTTATAAAAATACTACTGATGTTGGGATTAGAAATGTCGTCATTACTTCAAAATTAGAAGGCAAGGTCTTGGATTTTACCCGTATGAAACTAGAGGAAGGTTCTTTTGAAGGGAAGACCCAGACTATTACTTGGAAAGCTAGTAATTTACCAGATTTAGAGTTTTTAGGGGCTCATCAGGAGGGCAAGATCCGTTTTTCTATTGACGTTAAAGATCCCTTACCGGTGGAAAATTTTACTGATAAGAATTTTACCATAACCAACACAGTTAAAATTGATTCTCCTCAAGTGCCTCTTTCTTTGATGGGTGTTCAGATTTCTGGCCAGAGTCAGCTGATAACCAAAGTGGCTAGCCAGTTAATTATTCAAGTCCAAGGTTATTATCGTGATGATTTAATTAAAAATAGTGGACCACTTCCTCCCAAAGTGGGTCAAGCAACCACTTATACGATTAAATGGCGATTAGTTAATACAGCTAATGATTTAGAGGATGCTGAAGTAAAAGGTTATTTACCGCCTCATGTTGACTGGACAGACAAAATCAGTCCAGCCAACGCTGACCTGAAGTATAATTATCAAACTGGTCAAGTACTTTGGCGAATTGGTTCTTTACCCGCAGCCACTGGTATTCTTTTACCAGTTAAGCAAGTAGCCTTTCAAGTATCTATTACTCCTGGCTTGGCTCATCTGAATAGTTTAGTAGAATTAATTGGTCAATCAATTGCTTCTGGCCAGGATGATTTTACTGGCTTAGAATTAAGAAGTGTTGGTCAAGATGTTGATACAGGCTTGCCTGATGATCCGACAACTAAACGAAAAGACGGCATTGTCGTTGAGTAACTAAATTCTAAATTCTAATTTTATGGTGGCCATGGAAAAAATTGTTTCTCTTTGCAAAAGGCGGGGGTTTATTTATCCTGGTTCAGAAATTTATGGCGGCCTAGCTAATACTTGGGATTACGGCCCCCTCGGGGTTGAATTGAAGAATAACATTAAAAAAGTTTGGTGGCAGGATAGTGTTTGGAAGCGTCCTGATATGGTTGGCCTAGATGCGGCTATTTTAATGAATCCCAAGGTTTGGCAGGCCTCTGGCCATATAGAGGGTTTTACTGACCCTTTGGTTGAATGTAAAAGTTGTCATAAGCGTTTCCGAGCTGACCAATTAGTAGAAGAGTTTAAGGATTCAGCTAAACTCGATGAACATGGAATATTCACTCCTGAAGAATTAGCTGATTTAACTAAAGCGATAAAAAAAATCAAATGTCCTGATTGTGGCGGTGAATTGACTGAACCAAAACAATTCAATCTTTTAATGGAAACTCACTTAGGGCCAGTTGAGGATGCCCAGAGTAAAGTTTATTTACGAGGTGAGACAGCTCAAGGTATTTTTGTTGATTTTAATCTGGTTCGTGAATCGTCTCGGATGAAAATTCCCTTTGGCATTGCCCAAATTGGTAAATCATTTCGTAATGAAATTACCCCAGGAAATTTTACTTTCCGGACTCGTGAGTTTGAACAGATGGAAATTGAATATTTTGTCAAACCAGGCACCGATAAAAAATGGTATCAATATTGGCGAAAAGAAAGATTTAATTGGTATATAAAATATGGGATAGCTAAGAAGAATTTACGCTTGCGCGATCATAAAAAAGATGAACTGGCTCACTATGCGGTGGCTTGTGCTGATGTTGAATATCAATTCCCTTTTGGCTGGTCAGAATTAGAAGGAATCGCTAATCGAAAAGATTATGACCTCAAGCAGCACGCCAAACACAGTGGTCAAGATTTACGCTATTTTGATGAAGAGACCAAAGAAAAATATCTTCCCTATGTAATTGAGCCTTCGGGGGGAGTCGATAGAACAGCTCTAGCTTTTTTAGTTGATGCCTACGAAGAAATTAAGGGAGGACGGACTACTACTACAGAAAGCCAGAAAGAAGTAGAGGTTGTTTTAAGATTAGACAAAGAATTAGCTCCCATTAAAGTAGCTGTTTTGCCTTTAGTTAGAAATAAAAAAGATTTAGTTAAAAAAGCCCAAGAAGTTTATGATTTGTTAAAGGGCCACTGGCTGTCTCAATATGATGAAGTTGGCTCAATTGGCCGGCGTTATCGTCGACAAGATGAAGTAGGAACACCCTTCTGTTTGACTATAGATTTTGAGACTCTAAAACAAAACGATGTGACGGTTCGTGACCGCGATACCATGAAACAGAAGCGAGTCAAAATAGGTGAACTAATCGATTACCTGGCAGAAAAGTTATAATGCTCAAAAAAACCACTCTTAAAAATGGTCTACGGATTATTACCGTGCCCGTGAAAGGGACTAAAACAGTCACTGTTTTAGTTTTGGTGGGTACTGGCCCTAAATATGAGACGAGAGAAATTAACGGCCTTTCTCATTTTCTAGAACATATGTTTTTTAAAGGAACCAGCAAGCGCCCTAATACTTTAGCTATTGCCGAGACTTTAGATCGGGTAGGTGGTGCCTACAACGCTTTTACAAGTAATGAATTCACTGGTTATTGGGCTAAAGTCGGCGCCTCTTATACAGACTTAGCCCTTGATTGGGTAGCTGATATTTTTTTAAATTCTCAGCTAAAAACAGAAGAGATAGAGCGAGAAAGGGGAGTGATTATGGAAGAATTGAATATGTATTTGGACACGCCAATGGCCTATGTGACTAATCTTTGGACAGGTGTTTTATATGGAGATCAGCCAGCTGGTTGGCGGACTATTGGGACCAAAGAGGTGATTAAAAATCTCAAAAGACCTCAGTTTATAAAATATTTAAAAGAACACTATTCTTCTTATAATACAATTGTTGTAGTAGCCGGTCAGCTCAGCCACCCTTCCACTATTGCTAAAGTCAAAAAGTATTTTAAGCCAATTAATAGCCGGCCAGCTAAAGATAAAATGCCCGTTAAAGAAAGACAGGCCAAGCCAGCGGCTCTTATTCATTTTAAAAAAACTGACCAAACCCACCTTTGTTTAGGAGTACGAGGTTATGATATTTTTCATCCAGATAAATATGCCTTGGGACTATTAGGGATAATTTTAGGCGGTAATATGAGCTCTCGTTTATGGATTTCAGTACGAGAAAGACAGGGTCTAGCCTATTATGTTAGAACAGGGATTGATACCGCTACCGATACTGGCTTTTTAGTTACCCAAGCCGGCGTAGATAATCAAAGAGTGGAGAAGGCTATCCTAAGTATCTTGAAGGAATACGAAAAAATTACTCGACAAAAGATAACTTCAGCAGAATTAAAAAAAGCTAAAGATTATACTAAGGGGACCGTTCTTTTAGAAATGGAGTCCTCTGATGCCCAAGCCTCTTTTGTTGGGTTCCAAGAGCTTTTAACCAATGAGATTTTGACCTTGGAAGAGAAATTTGCTAAGATTGAGGCGGTCACTATAGATGACATTCAGCGAGTGGCCAGAGACATTTTTAGGCCAGCCAAACTTAACCTAGCTTTAATTGGGCCATTTAAAAATAAGGCAGAATTCGAGAAAATATTAAATCTATGAGCCAACCACAGATTATCAATATCTCCACCTCAACTATTTTCCGAACTATCCTAATTCTCTTAGGCCTGGTTTTCTTGTATCTGATTCGGGATATTTTGATGATTGTTTTTGTGGCCATAATCATTGCCGCGGCCATTAATGGACCAGTCAGCTGGTTACAAAAAAATAAGGTGCCTCGTATTTTAGGGGTGATTTTTATCTTTTTACTCCTTTTTTTGTTGCTGGCCTTAATTATCTCTTTGGTTCTCCCTCCTTTAGCTAGTCAGATTAAGCAATTAGCTATTCATTTTCCAGAATTTTTAGAGAAGATAGGTTTAAGTGTCCAAGAGTGGTGGGGGCAGTATAGAATGGATGGCAATTTACAAACTCTTTTAGATGGTCTTAGCCAGAAATTAAGCCAGGCTACTTCAAGTGTTCTGGCTACTATTGTTAGTATTTTCGGCGGTTTATTTTCAGCCGTAATTGTTTTGGTTATCTCTTTTTATCTAGCTGTCCAAGAGAAGGGAGTGAAAAGATTTTTGGTTTCTTTAGTGCCTAGTGAGCATCAGACTTATTTTTCTGATTTAGTTGAGCGAATCCAGATCAAAATTGGTGGTTGGCTAAGAGGGCAGCTTCTTTTAATGCTTATTGTCGGGCTTTTGACTTTTATCGGCCTTTATGTGTTAGGGGTTAAGTATGCTCTTACTCTGGCCCTAATAGCCGGTCTTTTAGAAATTGTCCCTTACGTTGGTCCTATTTTGGCCGCCATCCCGGCAGTGATTCTGGCTTTCTTCCAAGCACCCCTTTTGGCTTTATTGGTTATACTTCTCTACATTGCCATCCAGCAACTAGAGAATTACCTGCTTGTCCCTCAGGTGATGAAAAAAACAGTTGGCCTAAATCCGATATTTATCATTATTGTTATGCTCATTGGGGCTAAATTAGCTGGTATTTTAGGGATTATCCTTTCAGTACCGGTGGCGGCTGCTTTCAGCGAATTCTTTAGAGATTTTCAAAAGAAAGAAGCTTAATCATCTAACAGGGATATAATCCAAGGACTGTCCTTGTGAGCGAGGACAGTCCTTTGTATAATGGGTTTATGGCTACTTTATATGTTGTCGCTACCCCCATTGGCAATCTCGAGGATTTATCTTTTCGGGCTTTGCGAATTTTAAAGGAGGTAGATTTAATTCTTTGTGAAGATACTCGGATAACTAAAAAACTTTTAGCTCATTACCAGATTACCAAACCAACTATTAGCTATCATCAACATAGCCGACTAACCAAGATTAAGCATATTTTAGAGCAGTTAAAACAAGGCAAGCAATTAGCTCTAGTTTCTGAAGCAGGCACACCTTCAATTAGTGACCCAGGAGCTAAGTTGGTCAGCTATTTAGTTGGCCAGTTGCCTCATTTAAAGATTATTCCTATTCCCGGTCCTTCGGCTTTAACCGCCGCTTTAAGCATTGCTGGTCTACCGGCTGATAAGTTTATTTTCCTCGGTTTTCCGCCAGCCAAGAAAAAGAGAAAGAAATTTTTTGAAAAAATAGCTCAAGCCAAATATACCGTTGTCTTTTACGAATCCCCCCACCGAATTATTAGAACCTTAGAAGAATTAAAAAATATTCTAAATTCTAATATCGTCGTCTGCCGTGAATTAACCAAAAAATTCGAGACAATTTACCGCGGCAAAATCGAAGAAGTTATTGAACAAATTAAAAAAGGCCCAATCAAAGGCGAATTTGTTGTAATTATAGGGAAGAAGTAATATGCCAAAAAAATTCTATATCACTACGGCCATTGACTATGTTAATGCGCCTCCTCATATTGGCCATGCTCTAGAGAAAGTACAGACTGATGTTTTAGCCCGCTATCATCAGAAATTAGGCGAGGATGTTTTTTTCTTGACCGGCACTGATGAAAATAGTTTGAAAAATGTTCAGGCTGCTCAGGAAGAGAAAATTTCTACCAGAGAATTGGTTGACCGCAATTCCCAAATTTTTAAAGATTTGAAGTCAGCT
>CAYFWT010000009.1:0-29777 GCA_964346955.1 uncultured Candidatus Saccharibacteria bacterium | reverse complement strand
CTTTTGGCAATTGACCTAAAGCTATTTGGTGGTATACTATTTATAGATTAACTGGCGCCCGTAGCTCAATGGATAGAGCGTGTGGCTTCGGACCACAAGGTTTGCACGTTCGAGTCGTGCCGGGCGCACCAGGCGCCGTTAGCTCAGTTGGTAGAGCAGTTGACTCTTAATCAATTGGTCGGGGGTTCGAGTCCCTCACGGCGCACCAGCAAAAATAGTTCTTTTGAGTAAAATAAGGGGGTGATAGGGATGGTTCAATTAGAAACTGAAGTAAAAGAAATAATTAGGGGAGTGCTTTTTGTTGGAAGACAGGGTAAAGAAGAAGTCGTGCCTGAGGCAGAACTGGCTACTGATTTAGGAGCAGATTCTCTTGATTTCTGGGAGTTGGCTTTGAATTTCGAGAAAGAATATGGGATAGAAATTCCTGACGAAGAAATAGAAGGACTGGTCACGGTTGGTGATGCCATTGATTACATAGAAAAGAGAGTGTCAGGGAGATGACAAAGCAAATAAGTGCCCCAGAAATCAAAAGCCCGTCAAAGGCAAAGTCTTAACGGGCTTTTTCCAGTTTCAAATTGCTCATCCACAAACTGATTTGTCTTATTTTATTTTTCCTGATATAATTTTATTAAAGATGCTTAAACCGACTAAGAAATCTAGGATAATTACCAAATATAAGCTTCATGGAAAAGATACTGGGTCTGCTGAGGTTCAGATTGCTCTTTTTACTGAAAAGATTAAAGAATTGACCCAGCATCTTAAGAAACACCCCAAGGATAATCATTCTCGACGGGGTCTTTTGAAAATGGTGGTTAAGCGAAAAAAGCTTTTGGATTACTTAAGAGAGGAAAGCGAGAGGAGGTATAAGAGTATGGTCAGAAAATTAAAACTTAAGAAATGACCAAGTAACCATTATGTCTGTTATTAAACATAAAGAACAACGAGTAGCTGTCTTAATCGATGCCCAGAATATGTATCATTCAGCTAAGAATCTCTATGGGGCGAGAGTTAATTTTAAAGAGGTATTAAAGACAGCCTTGGCTGGACGAAAGTTAGTCCGGGCGATTGCTTATGTGATTAAAACGGAAGCTGGAGAAGAAAAATCTTTTTTTGAGGCTTTGACTAAAACAGGCATTGAGACGAGAGTTAAAGACCTGCAAATATTTTCCGGTGGATTGAAAAAAGCTGACTGGGATGTAGGCATAACTATTGATGCAGTTAAATTAGCTCTCCAGTTAGATGCTCTGGTTTTGGTTACTGGCGATGGAGATTTTTTGCCTTTGATTGAATATTTAAAAGGTCAGGGCCGACAGATAGAGGTGATGGCTTTTGGCAAAAGCGCTTCAACTAAATTAAAAGAAGCGGCTGATGATTTCATTGATTTAAGCGAAGATAAAAACAAATATTTATTTTAAAAATAATTAACCTTTCCTGGTCCTCAGACAAGTAGACTATTAAATAAGTGGTCCTCGTTATTTGATGAGAACCAAGACAAATCTAAGTAATAGTCTAAAGTCTGGGGACGAGGGTTAGTCTTATGAAGCCTAAGCAATTTAAGACGGAGTGGGCTGGTCGAGAATTAATTGTGGAAACTGGCCAATTGGCTGGTCAAGCCAACGGGGCGGTTTTGGTTACCTACGGCCAGACAGTTGTTTTGGCTACTTGTGTGATGAGCCGAGAGCCAAGGGAAGTTGATTATCTCCCTTTAATGGTTGATTATGAAGAAAAACTTTATGCGGCTGGCAAAATTAAAAGTAGTCGTTTTATCAAAAGAGAAGGTCGAGCCTCTGATGAGGCTGTCTCAACTGGCCGGATGGTTGATCGGGTTATCCGACCTTGCTTTAATCAAAAGATTAGAAATGAAATTCAAGTTGTTTTGACAGTTCTTTCTTTTGATAAAGAGAATGACCCTGATATCCCTGCCTTAATCGCTGCTTCCCTATCTTTGGCTATTTCTGATATCCCTTGGAATGGGCCAGTGGCTGGAATGAGAATAGGACGTTCTTCTCTTGGTCAATCAGGCCCTGACCAGGAATGGGTTCTGAATCCCACTTATCAAGGCAGGGAGGAAAGTGATTTTGATTTAGTTGTCACGGGCAGAGAGGATAGAATTAATATGTTAGAAGGAGAGGCTGATGAGGTTCCAGAAGAAGTATTATTGTCAGCTATAGAATTTACCCTGTCCCATCTAAAAAAAATCATTCAGTTTCAAAAAGAAATTATTGAAGAGGTTAAACCAACCAAGGCAACTATTGAGATTAAGGAGCCAGACTCAGCCTTAATTAAGGAGGTTAAAGAATGGTTAGGTGACAAATTAGAGAAAGCTGTCTATCAGCCAAGCAAAATGGAAAGGTTAGAGGAATTGGAAAGCTTAGAAAAAGAGCTAATTGATGCTTTAGGCGAGGATTCAGAGGGGGAAAGGCAAAATCAAATAAGGGAAATTTTTGAAGAAGAAGTTAACCGGATTGTTCATCAAAATATTTTAAAGGTACCGGCTGGCCAAGAAAAAAGACCAGATGGCAGAAAATTAGACGAAGTCCGGTCGCTTCAATGCCAGATATCCCTTTTACCGCGAACCCATGGTTCCGGCTTATTTGACCGAGGAGCTACCCAAGCCCTTTCGGTGGTTACTTTAGGAGCGCCGGGTGATGAACAGACTATTGATGGGATGGAAGCCGAAGCTAAAAAACATTTTATACACCATTATAATTTCCCTCCTTACTCTATTGGTGAGGCTCGTCCAATACGCGGTCCAGGCCGGCGAGAAATTGGTCACGGTGCTTTGGCTGAACGGGCTCTCTTGCCGTTGATTCCTTCTAAAGAAAAATTTCCTTACACTATTCGAATAGTTTCAGAGATTCTTTCATCTAATGGGTCCTCTTCGATGGCCTCGGTTAGTGGTTCTAGTTTAGCTTTAATGGATGCAGGGGTACCTATCAAAGGAAATGTCAGCGGGATAGCTATTGGACTAATGATGGAGTCGGTCGATAATTACAAGATTTTAACTGATATTCAGGGCCCAGAGGACCATCATGGTGATATGGACTGTAAAATCGCTGGGACCAAGAAAGGAATGACAGCTTGCCAGATGGATGTTAAAATAAAAGGGGTTACCGTGGAAATTCTTAAGAAAGTTTTTCAGAAAGCCAAAGAAGCCCGTTTGCTCATTCTAAAAGAAATGGATAAGGCGATTAGTCAGCCCCGGCCTGAACTTTCCCCTTTAGCTCCTCGAATTTTAACTATCCAAATTAATCCAGGAAGAATTAGGGATGTCATTGGTCCTGGGGGGAAAGTTATTAATGAGATTATTGCCCAAACTGGGGCCAAGATTGATATTGAGGATAGCGGCTTAGTTAATATTACCTCAACTGATGAAGAAGCTGGCCAGAAGGCCTTGGCCTGGGTTAGAAATCTTACTCGAGAAGTTAAGCCAGGTGAGATTTTCCAAGGCCGGGTGACTAAGATTACTGATTTCGGTGCTTTTGTCGAAATTTTACCTGGTCAGGAAGGGTTACTTCATATTTCAGAGCTGGCTCCTTATCGGGTCAAGCGGGTGGAGGATGTGGTTAAAACTGGCCAACAGATTCCAGTTAAAGTGAAAAATATTGATGAACAAGGCCGGATTAATTTGTCTTTAAAAGAGCTTAAATTTTGAAACAGGGAACATGAAGCATTGCCAAGAGAGGCTTCAGGCTCTGCCTCGTGGTAAAAGTAATGAAGCCTCGGCGGTAAGTTTCAAGTTTCAAGTTAGTTGTGGAGGTTAGAAGCTCTAGTCAATTGAATAAAGAGTTAGGTCAGAAATTAAAGGGAGGAGTCCCCCTGGCTAAATTGATGGAGGGAGTGATTATTCGGACTATGCAAAAAGACATAGCTGCTTTGAAAGGTAAGCCGCTGCCTCCTTCTCCAAAGTTAATCGTCCCAAAGAAAAAAGCTCCTCCGCCAGCTAAATTGCCGGTTGCTAAACCTGCTGCCAAACCAGCCCCGGCTGCCAAACCAGTCCTTGCTAAGAAAGGGTTAAAAGAATGGCTTGAAGCAGCTACTGCCAAAGAGAATCGCTTAAAAGTTATTTTAATCGGGGTAACTATTCTTGTGCTTATTGGAGGGACCGGAGGGTTTTTTTATTGGTGGAATTATCTTCGGCAATTACCGCCGCCGCCAGTAGTTACTCATTACCAATGTCAGAATTTTCAATGTGTCAGCGTTGAAGGAGAAGGAGAGAATCAATGTCAAACTGCTGAAGATTGTCGGCCAGTTGAGCCAACTGTCCCAGAGCCACTTATCCCCGTGGATGAGATACAGACTATTGAGCTGTCATTTGGCGAGGAGGAATGGCTGAGTAGTGAGTTAGGACTAGCGGCGGAAGAAAGGCAGGCCAGCACTACTTTCAGGCAGATTCTAGTAAAATTAGTTGGTCAGAGTGAAAAGAAATATATGGATTTAGAGACTCTCTTTTCTGCTTTAGAAATGGATATGCCAGGGAATATTTTGCGAGCTGTCCCCACCACTCCATCTGGGGCTGAAGGAGAAAATTATACCTTATTTTTCTATGGTCAATCAACAGGGAATCGATTGGGAATAGTTATGACCATTGAGGAGGATAGTTTAGACCTGATGCTTAAGCTTTGGGAAGAAGGAATGAAGACTGATCTGAGGCCGCTTCATCTAAGCTTAAAAAATGAGCCAGCTGCTACTGAAGAATTTCTCGATAATATTTACCAGGAGGTGGCTATTCGTTATATCAATTTCCCCGAGCCAACTTTGAGCATTGATTATGCCGTGGTTGATGATAAATTACTTATTATCACTTCTCGGGAAGGTATGTATGCGACAATTGACGCTTTATTATCTGCCGAAGAAATAGATATCTCCAATTGGCAACCTTATCAGAATGAGGAGTATGGATTTGAAATTAGCTATCCGCCAAATTGGGAGACGTCTGGCTCTTTTGAGGAATTTTCCTTGATTAGCCCCGATTTGGCCGAAACGCAGAGTAGCTCAGATTCAACTGATATCCCTTCAGCAGATATAGAGATTTTCGTTCTTCAAAACCCAAATCGACTTAATATTAAAGAATTTACAAAAACATATCGAGAGGGTTGGTTTACAAACTATCTTTACATGAATTTGAGTGGAGCAATTCAGCGTTTTAGTGACCTGGGGGCCTCTCTGGAGCATACTCCTTTAGAGGCCGTTTTCATTTCAGCAAATAACCATGTTATTTTATTTTCCTTACATGGTTATACCATGAAGAATAATGAGACGCTCTTAGAAATTTGGAACCAAATTCTCGCTACCTTCAAATTTATTGAAGTTAGAGACGCAGAAACAGTTCGTGCCCAGATAGCTAATGACTTAAGGGAAGGTGATATTGAGAGCGCCTTAGAAGGATTTGCCCCCAGTGAAAAGTCAATGGCTATTTCCACCTTTAATACTGACCAGCTGAATCAATTAGCTGATTGGATAGAGAAGGCAGAACTCGTTGAAGAGAATGATAATTATAGAATCTATCGATACACCTGGACAGATCAATCAGGAGAACATTTTATAGAATTTACTATGACCAAAGATGGGAAAGGACAATGGCTAATAACCAGCTGGTAATTTTTAAAAGGAGGCACATTTATATTGAATAAAGATGACAAAAGTTGTTGTTAAAGTTAAAAAAGGGAGGCTGACGGCTGATAAGGTTTCTGATGATTTGAAAGTAGATTTGCGCAACGGGCCAGAGGAGAAACCAAAACAAAAACAGCCTAAGAAAAGGAGGCTGTTTTTATTCATTTTTTTGATAGCGGTAATTATCTTTTTATCAGCTGGCTGGCTCTTTTCTTATTGGCAAAAACTAGCTTTTGCTGACTTAGTTCCAGAAGAAACAGTGGTTTTTAGCTTAATTGATTTAGGAGCACTTTATGACCAGCTTTCTCCTTTTTATCAGTTTTTAAAAGAAAGAGGCTTTTACGGTCAGGGAGCAGTTGTTAAGATAGGTGATTACTTAAATCAAGCGAATTTAGATTTTAGAAAAGATATTCAACCACTTTTCAAGAGACAAATAGCTTTTATTCTAATGTCAGCTAACCAGGAGACGGATTTTCCCTTTGCGATGATTTTTGAGAAAAATACTTCTTTAGATAAAATTGACCATATTTTAAAAAGAATCGAGCCAAATTTTAAAAAGGATTATAATTTTTCCGTCCGAATTTATCGTCAGATTGAGATGACTATTTTAAAACCTCTTTTCCCTTGGTCGATTAAGACCCTTAGTTATGCCAAAATAGGGGATTATTTGGTTATTAGCAGTTCTCAAGAACTGCTTAAGAAAATAATTGATTTGGCTATTGATAAGTAGCTGGGGATAAGCTGTGGATAGAAAAAGGTTGACAAGAATAAATTTTAATTTATAGAATAATAATGTCCCAAAAATTCGCTTAGGAGGGGCGAAGATAAGGGATAAGTCTTTTGCTGGCTATCGTAATATTTTTGCTTTGTTCTTTAAATTCCCAAATAAAAAAAGTCCTGGAGGGGGACTAATAAGCTGGCAAAGGATTTAATTGCTTTTCTAGAAAAAACAATAATAATATAAGAAATGGTTGTCTATTGCCTGGAGGGAGTGCGATAACACCTAAATTCTAGAAAGGTAGAGAGGGGCCTTAGCCCTTGAAGTAACTCATCACGGGGTAGATAAGGCCCCTCTAATATATCATAAATTTCTGAAGTAGTCAACAGCAGTTGGCTTTTTTAATTTTATATTTTTGAGTTTAAAATTTTACCGACCTTATTGACATTATATGATACTTCTATGGTAAAATTTTAATAGGAGCAAGACATGGATAAAGATTTGCAAACAAAACTGAAAAAGCAACTAGAAAAAGAGAAAAAGAGAGTAACCAAAGATCTCGGGTTTTTTGCTAAAAAGGACCCTAAATTAAGGGGGAATTGGTTAACTCGTTTCCCTTTTTTTGGCATGGGTCGTTCTCATAGAGATGAGGGCGCTGAAGAAATAGAAGAATACGAGAATCTGCTACCGCTTGAGCACACCTTAGAATTACGTCTTAAAGACATTGAAGGAGCCTTGACAAAGATGGGAAAGAATCAATATGGCAAATGTGAAAAGTGTAAGAAAAAGATTGAAACAGAGCGTCTTAAGGCAGTCCCCGAAGCAAGGCTCTGCTTATCCTGTGGTAAGAAAAATAATCCCTAATTAATAAAATTTATTCAAATTGATAACAGGGCAAAAACCTGCTAAAATAAAGCAGGTTTTTGCTTTTAGGGGGATTTATGCTCGCTAAAGTTTATTCGGCTGCTATCGTCGGCTTGAAGGCTCAACCAGTTGAGGTGGAGATTGATTTGTCAGGTGGGCTTTATGCTTTTCATATTGTTGGTTTGCCGGATACGGCGGTTAATGAATCAAAAGAAAGAGTTTCTTCAGCTATTAAAAATAGTGGTGTTAGCTCACCCCAGCATAGTCGGCGGCGACTGATTGTTAATCTAGCCCCGGCTGACTTAAAAAAAGAAGGCCCAGCTTATGACTTACCTATAGCGGTGGCCTTTTTATTAGCTTCCAGTCAAATAAATATTGATAATCCAGAAGATAAACTCTTTGTTGGCGAACTTTCTTTGGAAGGTAGACTGCGGCGGGTCAATGGTATTTTACCCATTGCCTTGATGGCTAAAGAAGAAAAATTTCAGACTTTATTTGTCCCCAAAGAAAATGCTACTGAAGCGGCTTTGATTAAGGGCTTAGAAGTTATTCCAGTTGAATCTTTGAGACAATTGATTAGTCATTTGAAGGGAGGAGAGTTGATTCCTTCAAGTCAGCCCGCAGAAATTAGCCAGTTCCATCAAGAAACAGCGCCCTTGGCTAACATGGCCTATATCAAAGGCCAAGAACAAGCTAAGCGGGCTTTAGAAATTGCCGCGGCCGGTGGTCATAATGTCCTAATGCACGGCCCACCAGGAGCTGGTAAAACCCTTTTAGCTCGCAGTTTCCCTTCTGTCTTACCTCCCTTAACCATTGAAGAAGCTTTAGAGGTGACCAGAATCTTTAGCGTGGCCGGCCGATTGCCCAATAACCAGCCTTTGGTAACCACTTGTCCCTTTCGGACTCCTCATCATACTGCTTCGGCCATTTCTCTAATTGGTGGTGGTTCTTATCCTCGGCCTGGTGAAATTACCTTAGCTCATCGGGGGGTTCTTTTTTTAGATGAATTTCCAGAGTTTTCTCGTCAGGTTTTAGAAAGCTTGCGTCAGCCTTTAGAAGATGGAGTAATTACGGTTTCTCGAGCTAGTGGTAGTTTAACTTTTCCCGCTAAGTTTATTTTAATTGGAGCAATGAATCCTTGCCCTTGTGGTAAATTAGGTGATCCTGAACAGCAGTGCACTTGTCCACCAGCTCAGGTTTCTAAATATCAAAGAAAGATTTCGGGGCCTCTTTTGGATAGGATTGACTTACATATTGAGGTTCCCCGATTAACCTATGATAAGTTGTCTCCTCAGAAAATAGCCGAATCATCTGACTCAATTAGAAAAAGAATCCAGAAAGCTAGAGAAGTTCAAGGGAAAAGATTTTTAACTGAAAAAAATATTATCACTAACAGTGAAATGGATTTGGCTCAAATTAAAAAGCATTGTCGGATTGATTTAGCTAGCCAAAGTTTACTCAGAAGTGCCATGACTCAGCTTCATTTATCAGCTCGCTCTTATTATCGTTTAATAAAGATAGCCCGGACCATTGCCGATTTAGCTAATGAGAAAGATATTCAATCAACTCATTTTGCCGAGGCGATTCAATATAGGCCCAAGCAGGAAGAAGTTTAGAGTCTAATACTAAGTATTCAAAAAACTGCCCGGTTTCTCCGGCAGTTTTTGTTTGAAAATTGAACCCTTCGACAAGCTCAGGGTAAAAATTCTAATATATGTATCCCCTAATCCTTCTATCATTGACATTCAAGGTCCTGACGCTTTTGCAGCCGCGGCAATTATAATTCATTTCAGAAATAGTCACCCAGTTGCCAGTGATTGCCTCAACATAAGCCACGTGGCCATAGCGATAGCCCAGCCAGCCTCCTTCAGTTAGAACCATGACTGCTCTTGTTTGAGGGGCGGACCCAGTTTGATAACCATAAGCCTGGGCATTGGCTAACCAGGTATTAGCATTACCACTCCAGGGAATGACTCTTTTTTGAGCCACGTACCAAGTGCATTGCCCATAGGGGAAACTACGGCTTTTACCCGTCCCCGGGCCAGTGGTATAGCTTCTCCTAGCTACGTAGGTCTTCGGTTGAGCTGGGGCTGGCATTTGGCCATCTGGAATAATCAATTGGTCGCCAATTTGGATACTGCCATCAGCTGGTAAATCATTAAAAGCAATAATGTCTTCACTTTCGGCTTTGTATTTTTTAGCAATCGCATCAATGGTCTCACCGCTTTTCACTCGATGAAGCACCCCTGTCACTGGCAAAATGATTAATTCATCACCAGGTCGGATAATGCTGGTTTCCCTAAGTTTATTAGCCCAAAGCAGGGTATAGGTGGTGATGCCAAAGGAAGCCGCAATAGTCGAAGGACTGTCACCTTCTTGGACGACATAAGTAATATTTTCGCTTCTTGGTTCTTGGCTAATAAAGGTAATTGGACTGGTTTGGGAAAGGAGGGCACTTTCTTGGAGGAGAGCTGAAGAAGATTCT
This sequence comes from uncultured Candidatus Saccharibacteria bacterium, assembly GCA_964346955.1. GTDB lineage: Bacteria > Patescibacteriota > Minisyncoccia > Portnoybacterales > UBA2143 > CAYFWT01. Next base: position 20,097 of record CAYFWT010000009.1, on the reverse strand, counting down.
CCTTCAAAAAATAAATTTTGATCAGAAACATCTGCTGGCTGGGTGCTTAAGCTGGCTAATGAGTTGGCGGCTAAATAGCCTCCGCTGGCTGAAAAGCTTTCCTCAAGGTAATTTGGTTCAACCTGAGCTTGTTCAACAATAATTGATTCATTTTTATCACCCCAGAAGAAAAGTAATTGTTCTACTCCCTTAGTGGGAGCAGCTAAAGACCAGCTTAAACTAAATAAAATAACTGCTGCCAAGAGCAGTTTTTTACTAGTCTTTTTTATGTCAGTCTTAAGGCTGTCAAGAACAGCCTTAAGGTGTTGTTTAATTGTACCCATAGGTACAGAGATAGGCTATCACGGCTGCTTTTGCTTGTCAATTATGGGCCTGTGGATAGGAGAAACTGAGTTAAGTAAAGGGCATTAAATTAAAGGCCCGCCTTTCAAGCAGATTATATTTTCTGAATTGCTTTAGCTAAACGTGATTTTTTTCGGCTGGCGGTATTTTTTTTAATCACCCCTCGTTTGGCTGCTTTATCAATCGCTTGATAGGCCTGAGGTAGAATCTTAAGCACTTCCTCCTTTTTCTTCTCTTTGATTAAGTTCCTAACTTCTTTAATCAGCGCTTTCATTTTTCGGCTTCGCTGAAGATTAGAGAGCCGCCTCCTCTGGCTTTGTCGAAAAGCTTTTTTAGCTGATTTGGTTACTGGCATAGCAGAGATATCCTATCATTATTTGTCAGACAGGTCAAATTAAGATAACATATAATTGTTACATGTTATATGTTTCATGAGATTATATGATTGCCTTGCTTCAAGGTAAAATTGAATTAAAAACAGATAGGTTTATTATTTTAAAGGTGGGCGGGATAGGTTATCAGGTGTTTTGTTCGCTACCTACTTTAAAGAAATTAGGAGAAAAGGGAGAAGAAGCTAAATTGTTTATCCATCATTATGTCAGAGAAAATCTTTTTGATTTGTATGGTTTTTTATCTTTCGAAGAATTAGAGTTTTTTGAAATGTTGATTTCAATTAGTGGCATTGGCCCCAAGGCATCTTTAGCAGTTTTATCAATTGCTTCCTTAGCTGACCTTAAGGCTTCTATTGCTAGCGGACAGGTTGGTTTATTAACCAAAGTTTCGGGAATTGGTAAAAAAACAGCCGAAAGAGTTATTCTGGAGTTAAGAAGCAAAATTTTAGTTCCCGGAAAAGAGGTAACTAGGTTAGTTTATGACGATGAGGTGATTGAGGCCTTGATTAGTTTAGGCTATAGCAGTCGTCAAGCTAGAGAAGCCCTCAAGCAGGTGCCAGCCAAGGTAAAAGAAGTAGAGAGTCGGATTAAAGAGGCTCTCAAGATTTTGGGGAAAACATGAAGACAATTTCAGCTAATCAGAGAGAACCATGGAACCAGTTTGTTATCCAAAACAATGGCTCTTTTCTGCAATCGTCTGATTGGGGTGAGTTCCAGCAATCTTTAGGCCGAAAAATATGGCCAATAAAGATAGGAAAAGAGCTAAGGGCTTTAGTTATCAGACATAATTTACCTTTCAAAAAGTGTTATTTGTATTGTCCACGAGGACCAGTAATTCAGCGAACAGTGAACAATAAACAGAAAGCAATAGATATTTTTTTAGAAGAAGTTAAAAAGATAGCTAAACAGGAAAATAGTATTTTTTTTAAACTGGAACCTCCCCAGGACTGTCCCCCAGGGACAGTCCCTGAGGGACAGTCCTTGATTCCTTCAGGCAAACAGATTCAGCCACAAAAAACCTTAGTTTTAGATATCGCCAAGCCGGAAGAAATATTATTAAATCAGATGCATCAGAAGACCAGGTATAATATTAGATTGGCCCAGCGTAAAGGAGTAACAGTTCAACCAACCACCAACAACCAGCAATCAACAATAGAGATATTTTTAAATTTATTGGAAAAGACGGCTGGAAGGGATAAATTTCGTCTTCATCCCAAAAAATATTATCAAAAAATGTTAGAGGTTTTAGGAAAGAAGGGAATGATGAAATTGTTTTTAGCTAAATACCAAAACCAGATTATTGCGGCTAATCTGGTTTGTTTTTTTGGTCAAGTAGCCACTTACCTTCATGGTGCTTCTGATTATAATTTTCGTCAATTGATGGCTACTCATTTTTTGCAATGGCAGGCCATTTCAGAAGCTAAAAAGCTGGACATGAAATACTATGATTTTTGGGGCATTGATGAAAAAAAATGGCCGGGAGTAACTCGTTTCAAAAAAGGCTTTGGCGGCCAGGAAATCATCTACCCTGGCACTTTTGATTTAATTTTCCAACCATTATGGTATCAGGCCTATAATCTAGCCAGAAGGGTTTTGTAAAAAAATCAATCTTGATTGACAGAGAAAATAAGATATGTTTTTATAGGGAAGAATAGAGGTAATAGTTTCTTAATTTTTTAAAAAAAATTGCGAGGAGGAGAAAATGGGACGAAAAATAAGAGTTATAAATCTTGAAAAGAGGCTTATCAATGACTGCATTGAAACGGACCAAGCGATAGTTCCTACTCGGTTGGTTAAAGCCATGCTCGGCGGGAAATGGCCAGAAGCAGGAGGATTCTGCTTTGATGCTGTCGACCATTTCAGATGCGAAGATGGTCGCTTGGTCCCCTATGATTGTTTTGATCCAGCGCCTGGACCTGACTTTAAACTGGAAATGATACCGTTCTTGTAGTGACAATACCGAGCTCATCGGGAAAAATTTATTTGGAGCCGAGAAATATCCCTCGGCTCTTTTAATTTTCTCCCCAAACTGTTATTTTAGAATTGACGTCCTTCGACAGGCTCAGGATATAAAAAAATGAAATCTTTTCTAAAAAAAGTCATTCCTGATTTTTTGTTGGGTTGGTATCATTTTAGTTTAGCTTTTTTAGGGTCGATTATTTACCGCTTCCCGGCTAAAAAATTAAAAGTTATTGGGGTAACTGGCACCAATGGTAAATCTACGGTGGTTTTTTTAATTAGCCAGATTTTAGAGAAAGCTGGCTATCAAGTAGCCGCTCTTTCTTCAATCCAGTTTAAGATAAAAGATAAGATTTGGCCTAATACTTTGAAAATGACCATGCCTGGTCGCTTGAAGCTGCAGAGGTTTTTAGGTCAAGCAGTGAAAGCTGGTTGTCAGTATGTTGTTTTAGAGGTAACTTCCGAAGGGATTAAGCAGCATCGCCACCAATTTATTGGTTTTGATTTGGCTGTTTTGACTAATTTAACACCTGAGCATTTAGAAAGTCATGGGAGTTTTGAAAATTACAAAAAAGCCAAGGGGAAACTTTTTAAGTCTCTTAAGCCCAATGGCAAAGCTATTGTCAATTTAGATGACCCTCAGGCTGATTATTTCCTGCAGTTTCCGGCTAAGGAAAAATATAGCTATAAAATAAAATCAAAAGCCAAAAACCAAAGGTCAAAACAAGTTAAAATTCAAAATTTAGTTCAGGCAGGGAATTGTCAATTTAGCCAAAAGGGGATTAGTTTTGTGGTTAATCAGACTAAATTTAACCTTAATTTATTAGGAGAATTTAATATTTACAATGCCTTAACGGCTATCGCTGTTTGTTTAGCTGAGGAAGTTTCTTTAAAAAAAATTAAATTGGCTTTGGAAAAAATAGGAGGGATTCCTGGTCGTTTAGAAATAGTTATCAGAGAGCCATTTACGGTTATAGTTGACTACGCCCACACCCCAGATGCTTTAGAAAAAGTTTATCAGGCAATTAGAGAAGTTTTTCCGGAGAAAATGGTTGGTGTCCTGGGAGCAGCCGGTGGTGGTCGAGACAAATGGAAGCGACCAGAATTAGGTAAAATTGCTGAAAAGTATCTCGATAAGATTATTATTACCAATGAAGACCCTTATGATGAAAATCCTCAGACAATTATTGATGAAATAGCTCAAAGCATAAGACAAAAAAAACCAGAAAAAATTCTTGACCGGCGGCAAGCAATCCATCGGGCTTTAGAACTAGCTCAAGCTGGTGAGGTGGTCATTATTACTGGCAAGGGTTGTGAACCCTGGCTGTGTCTTGAAGGAGGTAGAAAGATACCCTGGGATGACCGAAAAATGGTTAGAGAGGAATTCCAAGGACTGTCCCTCAGGGACAGTCCCTAAGGGACAGTCCTTGAAATGGTGTCTGCTTACTTAGAAAAAATCTTCTTTTATCTTTTAATTTTTTGTTTGCCTTTTCAGACGCGCAAAATATTTTATCAATGGGGAGCTGAGTTTAATGAGTGGTCCAGTGTCTATCTTTATTTAACCGACCTCTTGATTTTATTAATAATTTTTTTTTGGTTTTGGCGAAAAAGAAAACAGAGATTTTTAAAGGATTTAAATGTCAATTGGCTAAAAGAAAAAATCAAAACGCCTGATTTTTGGTTGATTGTTTTTTTAGTCATTAGTTTGATTTCTTTAGTTCAAGCCAGAAATATTCAGCTAGGTTTTTATCATTGGTTTAAGCTTTTAGAATTAGTTGGTTTGTTTTTTTACTTAAGATATAATTTCAGGCGATTATTTAGATTTGAACGAGTAGCTCAAGTTTTAGTAGCCAGTAGTTTTTTTCAATCACTGGTCGCCTTTGGTCAATATGGCAGTCAGAAGAGTCTAGGCCTCAAGTTTTTAAGAGAAAGCCCCTTGGCTATAGAGTTAGCTGGGGTGGCTAAAATTGTCCCTGATAACCTTAAATTAATTCGAGCTTACGGCACCCTGCCTCATGCTAATCTTTTAGCTGCGTTCCTTTTAATAAGTATTTTCTTTCTTTATTTTCTTTGGTTAAGAAAGAAATACTCTTTTATCGGAGACTGTTTACTGTTTACACTTTTTGGTTTATTGATTTTTTCTCTTGGGCTGACTTTTTCCCGAATCATTATAGCTACTTTCTTACTGGCCAGCTTAGTGTATTTTGTTTTTATCTTTTGGTTTGCTAGAAAGAAAAAAGATAAAAAACTGTCTCAAAGAGTTATCTTTATTTTTTTATTTTTCGTTGTTCTTTGTTCACTGTTTGTTGTCTTGGCTTGGCCAGAAATTTCCTCGCGCTTTTTAATTTCAGCCAGAGAACAAGCAGTTAGCTTACGGGCTTTTTATAACCAAACAGCTTTTTCAATTATTAAAGAACATCCTTTTTTAGGCATCGGCTTAGGTAATTTTGTTTGGGAGATTAAGCAGCTGCTTCATCTTTTAGCCTCTTGGTTGCATCAGCCAGTTCACAATATCTATCTGCTTATAGCTAGCGAAACTGGTTTAATAGGATTGGTTTTATTTTTGGTATTTATTTTTGAATTGTTGAAGCAACTTAATGAACCATCAGCAGCCAGTAGGCAACAATATCGTCTATTATTGTTGATTGTTTTTTGCTTATTGTTTATTGGGTTATTTGACCATTTTTTTTGGACTTTACAACAAGGACAGCTGATCTGGTGGTTAGTTTTAGGAATGATAGCTAGTTTCAGCAAAAGAAAAACCCCCTGACTCAATAATATTTTGGATTGGATATAGGTGAAAGGGAATATTATTGGCCAGGGGGCGAACTCTTTAGTGAATTTTTTGATGAGCCTTTTTGCGTCATGCTCAGGACAAAGTACAGCTGCCGCACTTGCTGCAGTGGGTTGCGTGAGGAAACAGCCACTTCATCGTCATCCCTCCTTCCTTGAAGAACTATAAAGAGCCACTATTATTATTTTACCAAGAATTATTTTATAAGTCAATTGCCTTGTTTGACCCTGGATATCAGAGGAGTATAATAGAGAATGATTGTGCCTATAGCTCAGTGGATAGAGCATCAGCTTCCGGAGCTGGGGGTCGCAGGTTCAAATCCTGCTAGGCACGTTCTTGAAGTTGGAGGAACTGTCCCTATCTTCTGTTTCTATCTTATCTTCGTAGGTCTTAAGAGCAAATAACCATGCGCTTTATTGCTGACCTGCATATTCATTCAAAATATTCTCGAGCCACTTCCAAGGATATGGATGTGGAGAATTTGAATAAGTGGGCCAAGATTAAAGGGATTAAAGTTCTAGGAACGGGTGATTTTACCCATCATCTTTGGCTGAAAGAACTCAAAGAAAAACTTGAACCAGCTGAACCAGGATTGTTTAAAATTGTCCCGACCCGAACTTACTCTGCTCGAGGAATAAAAAAGAAGATTTATTCTGCTCTTCTCAATAATGATTGGCTGCCTCCTAATAATAATCGTCCTCAAGATGAGGGCGTCCGTTTTTTATTAAGCAGTGAAATCTCCTGCATTTATTCAAAAAATAATCGAACCCGAAAAATCCATCTTATTATTCTAGCCCCTGATTTTTCGACCGTAGAGAAAATCAATACTCGTTTAGGCTGGATTGGTAATCTTAAGGCTGATGGTCGGCCAATCCTAGGGCTAGATGCTAAAGAACTACTAAAAATTGTTTTAACTATTTCTGAGGATTGTTTAATTATCCCAGGGCATATTTGGACGCCCTGGTTTTCTTTATTCGGTTCTAATTCTGGTTTCGATTCTTTAGAGGAGTGTTTTGATGATTATGCCAAGTATATCTATGTGAGTGAAACTGGCCTTTCCTCTGACCCGGCCATGAACTGGCGATGGTCTGCTTTAGATAGAGTTAGTTTAGTCAGTAATTCAGATGCCCACAGTCCTAGTAAAATCGGTCGGGAGGCTAATCTTTTTAATACCGATTTAACTTACTCAGCGATAGTTGAGGCTATCAAGAGTAAAGACCCCCAAAAATTTTTAGAAACAATTGAATTTTTTCCTGAGGAGGGCAAATACCATTATGATGGACATCGAAATTGTCAGATTAGTTTGGCTCCTCAAGAAGCTAAAAAGACGAAGAATGTCTGTCCCAAATGTGGTCGGCCTTTAACCGTCGGAGTGCTTCATCGAGTTGATGATTTGGCTGATAGAAAGGAAGGGAAAAAACCAAGCCAAGGCATTCCCTTTAAGCGATTGATTCCTCTTGATGAAATTATTGCTGATGCTAAGGGGATGGGAGCAGCCGCCAAGGCAGTCAGTGAGGAGTATAAAAATTTGATTAAGCGCTTTGGTTCAGAGTTTAAGGTGCTTTTGGATGTCAGCCAGGAACAGATTGAACAGGCTTCCTCAGCTGAAGTGGCTGAGGGGGTAGAGCGGGTTCGCCAAGGCAAAGTCTTTATTGAACCAGGTTATGATGGCGAATATGGCCAGATTAAGATTTTTCAGGATGAAGAACGAGGCAGCTTCTCAAAACAAGGAAGCTTATTTTGAATCGCATGTACAATCTCTTTATCCAACCTTTTCTCCTCGGTTTATCTGTTGGTCTTTATTGTTTTGCTTACTGCTTACCTTTTGTTGGGCCTTATCTTGTTTCAGAGAAACGTCGGGGGATAGAGAATTTTAAAGTTATTCTTCAATTTATTACTGGTCGTTTTTTCGGTTATTTGCTCTTTGGAGCCTTTTTTGGTTATTTAGGAGAGAAAATAGCTAGCCCAACCGTTAATTTAATTTTGATTATTTCTTTAATGGTTCTTTCTATTTTTTTAATTCTTCATGCACTTGGTTTGCTCAAACCAGGGTGGCTCTGTGTCCTAAAGATAGAAAAACACCGCCAGAAATTTCCTTTAGCGATGGGTTTTTTAATGGGTGTTAATCTCTGTCCGCCTTTTTTAATGTCTTTGACTTATGTTTTGACTCTGGGGAATCTTTTAAAGGGGATAATTTATTTTTTAATGTTTTTTATCGGGACCAGTTTGTATTTTCTGCCCATAGCTTTTTTAGGATTTTTAAATAAAATGAAAGAGTTTCGAGCGGTGGCTAGAATAGCTGCCTTAATTGTTGGTATTGGTTTTTTAATTTATGGTTTCTATTTTCTTTCTCGCGGCGGCTTTATTGGCCATTTGTTTTAAAGCTTAAAGATGAAATTCAATACTTTTTTAATCAAACTTAATCGCTTTAGTGGCTGGGCCTTATTAGTCCTGATAATGCTTTATTTCATCACTTGCTATGGCAAGGCCAAGATGATTATTGACCCGATTAGGGCCAAATATTGGCATGAAGTTTTGTTGCCGGTGCCTACTTTTGCTTTTTTTCTCATCCATGTAGCCATTAGTCTCAAGCTGACTTTAATTAGATGGCGGGTAGCTAGTCAAAAATGGATTAATATCTATGTGATTATTTTAAGTTTAGTTCTTTTATTATTTTTCCTCTGGCTTTATTTTTGATTGACAAAAATCCCCAAGTTTATTAATTTAACATAACAGCAAAAACTTAAGGGGGTGAGAGAATGTCTATTTATGCAGTCGTTAAGGAAAATGGCCAAATAGTCGTAGTAGATCTCTTCAGTAGGAAGCGGGTAACCGAGACTGAAGAAATGACGGTTCTTTCAGCACTTGCCCTTGAGCATGAAAAACTTAAGCAAGGAGAAGCATAGCCTATCTCAGCCGGGCAAACGGGCGGACATCTTTAGTTCGCCCTTTTATTTTTTTAAGCCCCTGTATTTGCGCCCCTTTTATTGGATAAAATAATTTCACAAATAATTTTCGAAAATTTTTCGAAAATGGAATCCGTAAATTGCCAAAGTAATTGCCAAGGGAAAAAGTCGTGGACGTCTGAATAAAGACCAGAAAAAAAGCTTCCAATAATAGACCCTTTCTTTCTCTTTTATACCTAGGAAGAATATGGATTTAAAAAATGCTTCCAGATAGTTGAAATGAAAGTGGAGTGACTTTTTTTGCAAGGGCTTATATTCTCTTAAAAACCTCATCACCCGTTCGTAGTAAAGTTCAGGGGAATAAATTCTGCTGATAATCCTTTGATAACCCTCAATGAGTATTTGATAGTCCATCTTAGGGATAAAGTTGATTGAAAAGTCTGTATTGTCACCAGAGGAATCCTCCAATAACCTACCTTCTTTTGCCAGGCGCTGATAGAGTCTGGTACCAGGCGGAGCATTTAATAACCCGACCATAGCCGTAACAATTCCACCTCCCTGAATAAAGGCAATAAGCCTTTCGAAAATTGAAGGAGGATCATTATCAAAGCCGACGATGAATCCCCCCTGGACCTGTAAACCAAACTTCTGGATCTTTTTTACAGAGGCGACTAAATCACGATTCTTGTTCTGAAACTTATTACATTCTGTCAAACTTTCCTCGTTCGGTGTCTCAATGCCAACAAATACTGAAGTAAATCCTGCTTTAGCCATCAATTGCATAAGTTCCTCATCGTCAGAAAGATCTATTGATACCTCTGTATTAAAAGAGAAAGGGTGGCTTTTTCTTTCCAGCCATTCAATCATCGCAGGCAAAATTTCCTTTTTCAATTTTCTCTTATTTCCTATAAAGTTATCATCAACAAAAAATACTCTATCTCTCCAGCCTTGAGAGTGGAGACTTTCTAACTCGGCTAAGATCTGCTTTTTATTTTTTGTTCGTACTTGGCGCCCAAAAAGTACAGTAATTTCGCAGAATTCACAATTAAAAGGACAGCCCCGGGAATATTGGATATTCATCGAGGCATATTTTTTCAAATTGATAAGTTCCCAGCGCGGCAGGGGTGTCTTTTCTATATCTGGTAGTTCACCAGAGGTATAGATATGCTTAGGGCAGCCGTTTCTCAAATCTTCTAAAAAGGGTGGCAGAGTGATTTCAGCCTCATTAAGCACAAAATGGTCTACCTCTTTGAAATCTTCATATCCAGTAGTAAAAAGAGGACCACCAGCCACAACCTTGGTTCCCAGCCTTTGGCATCTATCGATTACTCTTTTTGTGGATTCTTTTTGAACGGCGATAGCGCCGATAAACACATAATCAGCCCAGCCAATATCTCTATCACTTAAGGTCGCTACATTCATATCGATAAGTTTTTTCTCCCATTCTTTAGGAAGCATGGCCGCTACAGTCAACAACCCCAAAGGTGGAAAGCCTGCCTTTTTAGAGATAAATTTTAAAGCGTACTTAAAACTCCAGAAGGTGTCTGAATACTTTGGATAAACTAAGAGGATTTTCATCTTAGACTTCTTATTCATATTTTGAAAGGCGACAAAAAGTTTCGTCTAATATATTCAGTATATGCGAAATTGTGCCATAGGGCAATTTGGGTGAAGGTTTTTGGTAAGAAACCATAGGGCGGACTAAGTCTTTAGTTCGCCTCTTTTAATTTGCCTTAAAGCCAATCTTTTTGCATAATAATTGAGGAATCAAGAGACTATGAAAAAAGCTCTGGCCATTCTATTTTTAATAGTTATTGTTTGTTCAGCGGGTTATTTGATTTATAAAAGAGAGAAGCAGGTTGAATTAGCCGAGCAGTTAACCCAAGGGACATTGCATCAGGCCAAGTATTACCAGGCCTTGTCTAATAACATGGTTCAGTGTTTGCTTTGCCCCAATAAATGTCTTCTCTCACCCGGCCAAAGAGGGACTTGTGGTGTCCGCCAAAATATTGATGGTCAGCTTTACACCTTAGTTTATGGGAAAGCTGTCTCAGTTAATCTTGACCCCATTGAGAAAAAGCCTTTTTTCCACGTTTTACCCGGTTCAAAATCTTTCTCTATTGCTACGGCTGGTTGTAACCTGCGCTGTGTTTTTTGCCAAAACTGGCAAATTTCTCAAGTTCTTCCCGAAGATATTCTAGCCCAAAACTTATTACCGGAAGAAGTAGTGGAAAAAGTCTTGGCCAGTGGTGCTCAATCCATTGCCTACACTTATTCTGAACCAACGGTTTTTTTTGAATATATGTTAGAGACAGCTAAATTAGCCCGCCAAAAAGGATTAAAAAACGTGGTCGTTTCTGCTGGCTATATTAATGAAGAACCTTTAAGAGAACTCTGCCAGTATGTTGATGCGATTAAAATTGATTTGAAAGCCTTTCGCCAGAGTTTTTATGATAAAATGACCGATGGCCAAGTTGCTCCGGTTTTAAGAAATTTAAGAATTATCAAAGAAGAAGGGGTTTGGCTGGAAATTGTTAATTTAGTTATTCCTGGCGAAAATGATTCACCAGAAGAAATTAAAGAAATGGCCCAATGGATTAAAGATAATTTAGGTGAGGAGGTCCCTTTACATTTCAGCCGCTTTTATCCCACGTATAAATTGCAGAATTTACCAGCTACTCCAGAGGAAACATTAAAAAAGGCCAGAGAAATTGCCCTAGGGGTGGGTTTAAAATATGTTTACACTGGTAATATTGGTGATATTGCTACAGGCAGTACTTATTGTCCAGAATCAGGCACTTTAGTTATTCAGCGCCACGGTCATTTTGTCCTTCAAAATAATCTCCAAGCTGGCCATTGCCCCAGCGGCGAAGAAGTCCCTGGGATTTGGGAGTAACAAGTATTGAATTTTACCAGCTTCTTGGCTATTATATTGATAATGAGGAGGTTTTGGATATTTTTGATTTTAGCTATACTAGTAGGAGGAGTTTTTTGGCTCCTCCTTTCTAAAAAAGAAGACCAAACAAGTCAATTAGCTTCTATGTTAGAAGAAACGGAAAAATCTAAAGAAAAATCTATTCGGCAACCAGTGGTGGCTGGCCAATTTTATCCTGGTGACAAAGAAGAACTGACTAAGATGATTAATCAATCCTTAGAGCAAGTAGAATTGCCAGAACCCTTCGACTTGGCTCAGGGTAAAATAATGGCTTTAGTAGTGCCTCATGCTGGTTATGTTTATTCTGGTGGAGTAGCCGCTTATGGATTTAAGGCTGTTGCCAATCAGCCCATCGAAAGAGTTATTTTAATCGGTTCCAGCCATCAGCAATATTTAACTGGGGCAGTCATTGATGGAGAGGATGTTTGGCAGACTCCTTTAGGCCAAGTGGATTTAGATACTGATTTGCGAGACACTTTAGTTAAAGAAAATGATTTGTTTAAAGTTGATTCAGGACCTCATCAACCAGAGCATTCTTTAGAAGTGGAAGTGCCTTTTTTGCAAACCGTTTTAAAAGATTTTAAACTTTTACCCATCTTAGTTAGTCAGTTAACCGATGATGATTTAGAAAGAATTAGCCAGAGCTTGGCTAAACATATTGATAACCGGACTTTGCTGGTGGCTAGTTCAGATATGTCCCATTACCCGGCTTATGAGCAAGCTAATTACGCTGATAATAAAGTGACTGAGGCAATTTTGACTGGTCAAGTTTCTAATCTTCGAGAGACAATTAATCAATTAGAAAAAGAAAATATTTTTAATTTGGCTACTTGTTTGTGTGGTCAGACAGCTGTCGAAGTGACCATGAAAATGGCTCAAATGAATGATTCCCAGATTAAACTTTTGAAATATGCTAACTCCGGAGACGTGCTCATTGGTGATAAATCTCAAGTAGTTGGTTATTCGACTATTGCTTTTAGCTGGGAGGCCCCTGCGGCGGCCTCTTCTGAACTCGAGCTTAATCAAGAACAAAAAACTAAACTTTTAGAAATTGCTAAAACTTCCGTAGAAAAATATATTTTAGAAAAGCAAATGCCAGAATTTGAAGTAACTAATCCTTTATTAAAAGAAAATTTAGGCGCTTTTGTTACTTTAAAAAAACACGGCCAGTTGCGGGGCTGCATTGGTCGCTTTGAGCCAGATATTCCTTTGTATCAGGTAGTTTCTCAGATGGCCGTGGCCGCGGCTACTCAAGATACTCGTTTTTATCCAGTTCAAGCCAATGAATTAAATGATTTGGACTACGAGATTTCTGCTTTGAGTCCTTTAAGAAAAATAGATGATTGGCGAGAGATAGAAATTGGTCAGCATGGTGTTCAAGTCAGGCAGGGTCTTCGTTCAGGGGTATTTTTGCCACAAGTGGCCACGGAAAATAACTGGGATTTAGATAAATTTATGGGAGAGCTTTGTTCTCAAAAAACTGGTTTGTCTTGGGATTGTTGGAAAAATGGTCAGGTCGATATCTATGTTTTTACGGCTGAGGTTTTTGGAGAAGAGTAATCACTAAGAGATTAATTCCTGCTAAGACTAATAAAGTTTGAAGAATTCCTAAAAGAGGGATAAGGAAAAGAGCGGCTAAAAGGGCGCCTAAACAAGAACCAAAAAGGTCAGCGCTGTAAATGAAGCCTGGATGAAAAGGCTTTTTTTGTTTGGACTGGCCTTTAGATTGATAAAGATAGTTAGCATAAGCAAATTCTAAACCAACTAATCCGCCAATGATAATAGCCAAAAGAGAAAAGATAATATCGCGACTTAAAAATAAATTGACCTGAGCAAAAAGATTGCCCCAGAAAAAGAAATAGATTAAAAGAGCATAGCCAAGGATGAAAAGATGAAGCAGAACTATGGAAGAGAGATTAGTCTTTAAGAAGCGAGGCCTTCTTTTTTGAAGCTGTTTAATGGCCAGCCAGGTCCCGCCAGCCAAGCCGAGCATAAAAAGAGCAATCAAAAGGGCCAAGCGATAATAAAGATAGCCAAAGAAAGATTGAAAAGCAAAAATCAGGACGATTTCTATACTCATTAGTGAAAAACCACCAACGGCCATAGCTATCCAGAGAATTTTGTTTTGCTTAATCTTTTTGTTAAGAAGAGAAATTAGGGCGGCTAAAAATAAAAGCAGGACGACTAACCACCAAAACTCAATTCCCAAAGATAATCGCAGGGAATCAGCTAATTGAGGATGAAAGTAGTTTGTCCAGAAGAGGAAGTTATAAGCATAACTAATTGGCCAAGTATCACGGTTAATTTTAGCTTTTTCTTTAGTTAAAATTTCATTGAGCATCTCGACTCGCTCATCAGTTAAAACATAGTCAAGATATTGAGGGTTGATAAATTTAGTTTGGAGATTTCTCTCTAGCCATCTTTCAATAAGAGGACCAGAATTATTAGTTAAAATATCTTTTGAAGAAGTGGCCAAGAAAATAACCGTCCCTTCTTCAGGTAAGATGATTATTTCCGGAAAAACTTTTTTAAGAGTCTGATAAATTGAGGCCTCTAATTTAATTAAATCTTGGTTTTGGTAATTAGGTGAAAAAGAGAGATAGATGGCCAAGATACCCGATTCTTTAAGCTGGTTTTTGATTTCTTTAAAACATTCTTGAGTATAGAATCGATTAAGCAGAGCAGTTGAAGGATCAGCTAGATTAACCAGGACTAAATCAAATTTCTCTGGGGCTGGCTGCTTCAAAAAATAGCGACCATCTTGACTAATGATAGTAACTTTTTGGTCTCGGAGAACTTTCTGGAGATGATTGGGTAAATAAGCAAAGACAGTTTTAACCAACCAAGGGTCAAGTTCTAAATAATAAACTCGTTCTGGTTGATGCTTTAATATTTCTTTAATTAGGCCTTGGAACCCATGACCAATTAAAAGAATATTTTTGGGCTGAGGATGGGCCAACAGAGGGAAATGAGCCAGTGATTCATTAAAAGGCAGCTCTTGGGTGGAAGCTAGCCAAAGACCGCTTTCATAAAAATTGTATTGCTCAACCTCAATTGACTGAGTAACCGCTAATTGCCCGTAAGGTGAGTTAGTTACTTTAATTAAATTTTGTTTGGGAAAACGCCAGCTTTGGGTTTGATAATCTAGGGGTTGGCTAATTTGGGGCAAACTCAAGGAAGCAAAAATGAAGATTAAAAATAAGCCAACTATTTTAAAAAAGAGATATTTTCTTTTGGGGAAAGCTAGCAGAATAACTAGAACCGCCAAACAATTAAGGGTAGCCAAAAGAGAAATAGCTAGCCAGACATTAAAAAGAACCAAAAAATAACTAAAAAATAGTCCAGCTAAGACAAAGCCAATTGATTCAATAAAGTAAGCCCGATTAACCGATTGAGCAAGTTGGCCTAAGTACCTGGTGGTGGCCGTAAACTGGAGGCCCAAGATTAAGCAAAGAGGAGCCGGAATTAAAATAGCCAAGATTAAGGTGGGTAATAAATCAGGGATTTGACCAACCACTGGGGTCCAGCTTTTAGCTAATCTGACTAAAGAAATTAAAAGAGGCAAAAAAAGAGCCACCAAAAGATGGCAGCTTAAAACGATTCTTAGCCAATCTTTGATTTTTTTAAATAATTTAGCTAAGTGAAAGCTTCCCAGAGCTACCCAGAAAAGCCAAACTGCCAAAACCAGACCAAGGAAAAACTCATTACCATAAAAACTAACCATCAATTCCCTTAGGAGAATAATCTGGCCAATCAACGAACTAAAGCCGAGAATAAATAAAGAAAAAACAAAACTTTTTTTCATAGCGAAATTAGGATGGGATTATCATTTTAAGTCTATGAATAAGAATACAATTAATCAAGTTGTTTAGCTTGCTTGACAGATAGATGAATTTTATATTAAGTATTAGGTAAGGTCTTTAACATTTCAACCCTTAAAGAGGAGGAAAAGAAAGATGGCAGGAGAAAGTTGGCCTAGCAAAAAGGTTGAGAGAATGGCTCAAGAGATGAGCTGGAAAGATTTTTCCGCTATGGAGGACAGAGAGAAAGTCCCTTTCTTAAACAACCCCAATGGTAATCCTTTCCATGTCTTGTTTGCTCAGCAGTTTAACCGGGAGAATTTGGACTTGCTTTGTCAGGTAGCCGAGAAGGCCAGGCTAATCAATAAAGATAGAAAGGAGGGGAGAGAATTTCTAAAGAGCTTGCTTTTTGGGACCTATGCCCTAAATTTTTTCGCTCAACCCAGTACCAGAACATTTCTCTCTTTCCAAACAGCTCAGGAAGTATTAGGCATGGGCATTCGCGACATTCGTGACCCGAGTACCTCTTCCGAAGCCAAAGGTGAGACCTTGGAAGATTCGATCAGGACTTTCAGCAGTTATGTGGATTTGGTGGTCATGAGGCACCCTCATGAGGGGTCAGCAGAATTAGGGGCCTGGGTCTTAAATAAGTCTGATCGACGTATCCCTATTATCAACGGGGGTTCAGGTAAAGACCAACATCCCACTCAAGCCTTGCTTGATATTTACACCCTTTACAAATCCTTTGATGGGCAAATAGATGGTCGGACTATTGTTATGGTTGGTGATTTGGCCAGAGGCAGGACAGTCCGCTCCCTTTCTTATTTGATGAAGAATTATCAGGGAGTAGAATTGTTTTTTGTCTCGCCGCCCCATTTAAGGATGAGGGATGACATTAAAGATTTCCTTGACCGCCATGACATTTTTTGTCAGGAAGAGGATGATTTGGAGGAGGTAATTCCTTTAGCTGATGCCATTTACATGACCCGCGTCCAAGATGAATGGGATGAGAAACATATCAAAGGAAAGGGCGTGCCTGTTCGATTAAAGTTTCGGCAACCGATTGGCCCAAAATACAGATTCAAGAAAGAGTATTTAGAATGGATGAAGAAAGATGCTGTCTTGATGCATCCTCTGCCCAAAAGAGATGAGATTGAAGAGGAGGTTGGCTACTCCAGCGACTCGCGGGTTGTCTTCTGGCGCCAGGAAAGAAATGGCATGTGGATACGGGTAGCTTTGATTGCGGTTATCTTTGGCAAAGAGAAGGAAATCTTGGATTATCAAATGAGTTCGCCTTAAAGAGGAGCCGTGGTTGAAGATTGTCTTCTGGAGAAAGGAGAGAAGAAATGGAAGATTATGATTACAGATGTTCTGGCTGTAATAGCTCAGATATCATCTTTAGGAGGCTTAAGGGGAAACACATTTTCTTTTACTGCCCCCGTTTGCCGAAAGAACTTTTCCCTCGAAGACCAGGAGAATGGCTATATCCATAAAAAAGCTCTTTCTTTAAAAGAAAGATACCCTGATCGACTGAAAGAAAGAAACAATAAGGGGAAGCGGTTCCGTAGCAAAAAAAAGAACCCTCCAGAGGTGGAGGAAATGGCAGAAGAATTAGAACCTTTCATTTAACTGCAAAAACTTTTCATTTACTGGCCATCAATTCAGCAAGCAATTGATGGCTTTTTTCTTTGGGGGGAGGGTAGTATAATGGAGAAAGGATAGAATAGGAAATAAAACATGAAAACAGGTATTGCTACGGTACCACTTGATTATGGCCGATGCCCTCGCTGGCTTTTTGAGAGAATGACTCGCTTAGCCCGCGGGATTAGTATTGCTATTGTTGAGGAATTCGGGCCAGAAGAGTTTTTGAAACGGTTAGCTGACCCAGTTTGGTTTCAGTCTTTTGGCTGTGTTTCAGGATTTGATTGGAATTCTTCGGGTCTAACGACAACTACTTTAGGCGCTCTTAAAATGGGGGTAGCTGGACTAGAAAATGATTTGGGGATTTTTGTTTGTGGCGGCAAGGGCAAGACTTCCATGAAGACTCCTCAAAATATTGAAGAATGGGGAGAGTTTTTGAGCTTCCCCTTAGCTAAGATTGACCAATTAGTTAAGGCCAGTAAAATGAGTGCTAAGGTAGATAATACGGTTTTACAAGATGGCTTTCAGCTCTATCACCATAATTTGATTTTTACCAAATCTGGTTCTTGGTCAGTTGTCCAGCAAGGGATGAGTACTTCATTAAAAAAAGCCCGTCGTTATCACTGGCTCTCCTCAACCCTGCGAAGTCGTTCAGGGCAAAAGGATTTTGTGGAGGAGCCCCATTCTGGTATTGCTTCTCAAGTTAAAGTTAAGCCTCTTAATTTAACCGCTAAAGAAAGTAGAGGTAATCGGCAAATTTCTACTGAGTTAGTCAAAGATGGGCCCAAAGCTTTTCTAAAAGACATCAGTTTAATCCAAAAGAAAAAAGAGGGACAGCTAACTTTAATGGAGATGCCCAATCTTGAGTTTTATCATCATCCAGTGGAGCAAGAAAAATTTGACCTCAAGCATCTTAAAAAAACTATTTTCTTAGCTCATCAATTTAAGCCAGAAGATTTTGAGAAGTTGATTGAAATTAAAGGAGTCGGCCCCCGCACTGTCAGAGCTTTATCTCTGGTTTCTGAGGTAATTTATGGGGCTAAGCCCTCTTACAAAGACCCGGCTAGATATTCCTTTGCCGTCGGAGGTAAAGATGGCACACCTTTTCCAGTTGACCGGGCCACTTATGATAAAACATTGGCAGTTATGGAACAAGGAATTAAGAAAAGCAATCTTCGGCACAAAGAGAAATTAGAGGCCCTAGAAAGATTAAATAATTATCTGTAAAAAAGCCATGCGCATAGATTCTTACAAATTTGGCCAAGTTGTCATTGACGGCCAAAGTTATGACAACGATGTGATTGTTTGTCCTGACCAAGCAATCAATTGGTGGAGAAGAGAAGCTCACCAAGTTTATCCAGAAGACTTAGAAGAGGCAGTTGGAGAAAAGCCAGAAGTTTTAATTATTGGCACTGGTGATTCAGGTTTAGTTAAGGTTTTGCCTGAGACTAGAGAATATTTAGCTTCCCAAAATATTGAGTTAATTGTCGAGCCAACCAAAAAAGCCTGCCAGATTTATAATCAACTTTTTCAAAAGAAAAGAGTAGTCGCTGCCTTACATTTAACTTGTTAAAAATATGCCTAAACTCTATATTGGCACCAGCGGCTTTTCCTATCCTCATTGGGAAGATGGTGTTTTTTATCCCAAGGGTTTAGCCAAGGCCAAGCAATTAGAATATTATTGCCAGCATTTTGAGACAGTTGAGCTGAATAACCCTTTTTATCATTTGCCTCCGCCTAAAACATTTGCTGGTTGGTACCAGCGCACCCCCAAAGATTTTATTTTTGCTACCAAAGCCAGCCGCTACATCACTCATATTAAAAAACTAAAAGAGACCAAAGGACCTTGGCAAAGGTTTATTAACAATGCTAAAGAACTTAAACAGAAATTAGGACCAATTTTATTTCAGTTACCACCTGGTTGGCAAATCAATATAAAAAGATTAGAGAGATTTTTAAAAATTTTACCTTCAAAGTATCAATATAGTTTTGAATTTCGCCATGCCAGTTGGTTTAATCCAGCCATCTATCAGCTTTTGAAAAAACATCAGGTCGCTTTATGCATTGCTGATTCGCCTCGCTGGCCTTGTCAAGAAGAAATTATTGCTGACTTTGTTTATCTTCGGTTTCACGGGGCTGGTTCTCTTTATTCTTCTAACTATTCTGATAAAGAATTAAAAAACTGGGCTAAAAAAATCAAAAAATGGTTGAAAAACAAAGATGTTTATGTTTATTTCAATAATGACTATGGGGGCTACGCTATCAAAAATGCCCAGACCCTTAAAAAGTTGCTTTAAAAATATAAAAGGGATTAGCTTGGTTTTGGCTAATCCCTTTACTCCAAGAACTTTTCAAGTTCTCGACTTCGGGAGGGATGTTTAAGCTTTCGCAGAGCTTTTGCTTCAATTTGCCTGACTCTTTCTCGGCAGATATCATATATCTGGCCTACTTCTTCAAGAGTATACTCTTGTTTCTCACCTATGCCAAAGCGCTTGCGAAGGATATCTGCTTCTCGAAGAGAAAGAAGAGAAAGAACTTGCTCAGTTTGCTCTCGGAGGGTTCGCTGGTCAGCCACCTTTTCTTGATTAGTCGCTTTTTCATCAGAGATAGAATCACTCCAAGGATTAGCCTCTTCTCCATCTTCTCCTCTTTTTGGCGTTTCAAAAGAAAGAGGCTCTTTAGCAATTTGATGAAGTTTTTTTACTTTCTTAAGAGGAATTTTCATTTCTCGGGATATTTCTTGAGGGGTAGGCATTCGTCCCTTTTGACTAAGATAGGAAACTTCAAGATTTTTTAGCCGCTTGAGTCTCTCTTCCAGGTGAACAGGGAATCGAATAGCTTTCTCTTTGTCATGGATAGCCCGAGTAATTGCTTGGCGGATCCACCAGCTGGCATAAGTTGAAAACTTGTAACCTCGGCGATGGTCAAATTTATCCACTGCCTTTAAAAGACCAAGATTACCTTCCTGAATTAAGTCTAACAGCTTTAGATGGGAGCATTTATGATGATACTTTTTAGCCATACTAACCACTAATCTCAAATTGCTCTTAACCATTTCCTCTTTGGCTTCTTGGCTATCTCTCAGGCCGCTCTTAATTTTCCTGGCCAATTCTTGTCCTTTTTCTTGGCTTAAATTGCCTTTAACCATTTCCTCTACCATTTCCTTTATGGCTTCTTGACTATCTCTCAGGCCGCTCTCAATTTTCTTGGCCAATTCTTTTTCTCTTTCCCGGCTTAAAAGAGAATGTTGGCCTGCTTCCCAAAGATAAGCTCTTATTAGATTCCCATCGTCTTCTATTTTTCCGCTCCCTTCCATTTCTTCTGGCTG
>CAYFWT010000008.1:0-2074 GCA_964346955.1 uncultured Candidatus Saccharibacteria bacterium | reverse complement strand
CTAAAGGAAGTTTGCTTAGTTTCTGAGCTAAAATTCGCCATTCTTTTGCTGGGTAAAGAAAAAGACAATTATCCAACCCCCTGGTAATAACTGCTTGTTTACCTAAAAGCTGTCGGAATTTTGCCGGTATAGCTAATCTCTTTTTCTCATCAATTGAATATGTATATTCTCCGATAAACATACTTTATCCCCAAGTTTGGGTAGTTTTCCCACAGTTATCCACAATTCCCCATTCATTGTCTTTATACCCCACTTCAAAGCCACAAGTCAACACAAAATAACCCTATCTAAAAATAGCTTTAAATTATAGAATTTATCCACAGATTATCCCCAAGCTATAATAAAAAAGCGGCTAAAGATTAACCGCTTTTATTTTCTTATAACTTGACGGCTATTGATTAATTATCAATTTAAATCCTTTTGGGTCTATTTCTACTTTATCTCCTCTTTTAAGCTCGCCCCTTAAAATGGCTTCAGCGAAAGTATCTTCCACTTTATCTTGAATTACTCTCCGCATTTCTCTAGCCCCGAAAATGGGATTATAACCTAATCCCACTATTTTTTCTTTTAATTGAGGAGTAATTATAAATTCAATATATTTTCTGGCCAGATTCTGTTTTAATTCCAAAAGCAAGAGCTCTGAAATATCAAGAAGATTTTGGCTAGTTAAAGATTTAAAAATAACTACCGCATCGAATCGATTGATGAACTCTGGCCGAAAAATACCTTTAGCAAAAAGATAATCCAAGAGGCTCTTTTTTATACCTTGCCATTCTGATTTAGTTTTTATCGCTTCTAAAATAATCTGGTAGCCGGCATTTGAGGTGGCAATTATAATTGTATTTGAAAAACTAACCTTTCTTCCCAGACCATCTGTCACATGGCCTTCATCTAAAACTTGCAAGAACAAATTCAAAATATTATGATGGGCTTTCTCAATTTCATCTAAAAGAACTAAAGAAAAAGGATTTTCTCTGACCGGGGTAGTTAAGAGCCCTTCTTGGCCAGCTGAACCCAATAATCTGGGAATGTCTTCAATTGCTTGAAATTCTGACATATCTAATCTTATCATTCGCTTCTCGGATCCAAAATAAATTGCAGCTAGCGCCTTTGAGGTCTCGGTTTTACCAACTCCAGTAGGCCCCAAAAACAAGAAAGCTCCCATGGGACCCTTTCTGACCGTAATGTCAGCTCGAGCTCTTCTTAAGGCTTCTGAGATTTCTCTAACTGCCTCTTCTTGATTAATAATTCTTTGATGAATTAGTTTTTCTAAATCTAACAAAATCTCTTTTTCTTTAGTCGCTACTTCTCCAACCGGGATCTGAGTTTTTTCTGAAACAATTTTAGCTATATGTTCTGGCAAAATTAACTTTCCTTTAATGTAACGGGCAGCATAAACCATTACTTCATCTAAGAGGTCAATTGCTTTTTTAGGAAAAGGAACTGCCTGGATATAACGATTAGCGAAAACAATAATATCTCGAAGAGCTAAATAGCTTATAAATTTTTTATATTTTCTCTCAAATGCCGGAACTAAGTTCTCTAAAATAAAAATCGTCTCTTCTTGAGAAAGCTCAGAAGCCTCGATTTTACCAAAAAGATTCAAAAGAGAAGGATTTTGCTCTATGTATTTGTGGAGGCCGGTAAAGGAAGTGATGCCCATAATTTGAAAAGAAGGTAGACGCAAATAAGGAGAAAGGATGCCAGAAATATCAATTACTCCAGGCCTGACAACTTGGCCAACATAATTGTGAAATTCATCAATAACCAAAATAATGTTTCCAGCCTTAACCACTTCTTGAAAAATTCTATCTAAAACAGCTTCAACCTCTTCAAGAGAAGTTATCTCTGATAAAAGAGAAGTAAGGTCTAACTCCACTACCCTTTTATAATTTAATTCTGGTAAACTCTGGCCATAAAGAACCCTCATGGCCAAACCATGAATAATGCTTTTTTTACCAATCCCGGGTTCTCCTATCAGCAATACATTATTAATTTCTGTTCGGGCCAAAATTCTTTCTATTGCTTCCAGAGCATCTTGATGGCCAATAATTTCTTCAAAACCTCTTCTCTT
>CAYFWT010000007.1:0-10118 GCA_964346955.1 uncultured Candidatus Saccharibacteria bacterium | reverse complement strand
GGATTGGACAAGCAAGTCTCCTGCCTGAATTAAACCAGCTTTAGCTAACCGAGCATCAATTTGTCTTAAAGTGAAACCCTCAGGAATAGTCACTGTTATTTCTTGAGAAATTGTTTCTCCCTTAACAATTCTTTGAGCTATTTGAGGAATGTTCATTACTGGACTTAAATCATACTGGCCGGCTTTTAGCTGAGTGGTCCAGCCTTTATAAAACACATACCAGACAAACCAAATTCTATCCCTAATCAGATCTGCCTCCTCTAAATGGGCAGCAATTTTTCTCACGCTTTCCCCTTTTTCTATAACAAAAGTTTGTTCAGTTGATTGACTGCTTAAGGAGGTGGTGATTTGATGTTTAATAAAAAAATAACCAGCTACTGAACAAAAAGCGACCAAAAATATAAATATAAAAAATAAAAAATAAATAAACTTTTTTTTATTAACTATCTTCATTATTGTTAACTAAAGGCACAAAAACAAACCCAGGATATTCTTTTTCCTCAAATTTATTTTCTCCTTTTTTAATAAGCAACCAAATGCTATTGGCAACTGGAGTGACTAAACGACCATCAATCTTTAACTGTTCTTTCCAGGCTAGGGGTATTCCCCTGGCTGCTGCGGCGGCGGCAATAATTTTATCAAAAGGAGCTTTATCCGATAATCCCTTTGCCCCATCGCCACAAATAAATTCGACATTACTAAAATTATATTTTCCGACATTGGCCTGGCCAAAATTTTTTAACTCTGGAATTAGTTCTATGGCATAGGCAAAACCCTTGGGTCCGACAATTTGAGCTAGCATGGCTGTCTGCCAACCAGAGCCAGCGCCAATATCTAAAACCTTATCCCCCTCTTGGGGACTAAGTAACTCTAACATAAAAGCTACTGTCAAGGGTTGAGAAATAGTTTGACCATAACCAATCGACAAAGGAGCATTGTATTCAGCTATAAAATCCTCACCTTGGATTCTTTTTATCTCTTCAGGAACAAAATCAGCCCGTTTAATTTTTCTAAAGGCTTCAATAATTTCTGGGCTTTTAAGATAGCCTTGTTCAATAAGCTGGTTAACTAAAGAGCCATTCATTTTGAGTTGCTAACTTTTTTATTTAATGTTATAATACTAAGAGAGTTCCTTAACCTTAACCTTAAAAGAAAGGGGGTGGTTGAAATGCGTGCCATGGATGCAAAAAGAAATGGCTGGAGAGCGGTATTCGACTTGAGCTATGACCTTGAAGAGTGGACACAATTTCTAGAAAGAGAAGGTCGGGATGATGCTCAACCTATCTGGAGTAACCTTAACACCGAAGAAGTGATTAACTTGGTAGAAGAACTGCTTCAGGAATTTAAAGAGCGTCTTAAAGGAGCCCGAGGAAAAATCGACCAATTTGAGAAGGAAACACTTCAAAGAATCGGAATAGAAACTCAAGAATTTCTCGATAGCTTTAGAAAGGAGCGCCAGATATGATACCGAACCACCATCCATTAAAAGCGTTGAGAATAAGATTACTCAAAATCATCATTCTCAGCGCTTTTAAATTTGTCAAAAATCGCTATATTAGCTTATTCTATCACAATTAAAGCCATTATGACAAGAGATAAATAACTAATCCTCTGCTGCATTTAGGTTTGAAATAAAAAAAACCTGCCTTTTAAAGATTAAAAAGGCAGGCCTTCCTCCTTTTGTTCTTCTTTGCTCTTATGAGAAGGAAAAATCTCAAAGACTACATAATCTTTGTCAGCCTCAAGGCCAGTGGTCACTCGTAGTTGTATCTCGCTTAATCTTTGAGAGGGGTTAGGTAAAGCTTTTTCTGCTAATCTCTGCTCTTCGGTTTTCTCTTGATAAACCTCAACTCCAAATTTTTTAGCAATCTCACCGAAGCGGCTGTCTTTTATTAATGGCAACCCCCTCTTATCTTTCAAATCCATCATCTCTTTTATCAGGTAGGCAGGTAACTTTCTCTCTCTAAGAACATTTTGAATCCATTGAACTTTTTGCAGCTTCAGAAACCTTTCCCCTTGCCAATTATTCCCTTGATAATAACTAAGCAGCAAATCAATAAACTTGGCCAAACCGATTAATTTCCCTCTGAGATAAGAATTGAGGTGTTTTTCTGCCCAATAGATATCCCTTAGAAGAACTTCGTCTTCTCGCGAGGCACTAAAGCGGACACCCTTTGGCTGAGGTTGATAGCTTACTGTCTCAAAAAGAGTCTTTTGGTGACGACTCCAATAATATCTTGGAGTAGGCAGAATAAAGGGATCACCCGAAAACGCACTGGTTTTCCAAGTAGATTCTCTCTGATTGGTCAATTCCTGTAATTTGGCGAATAAAAATGGGGCCACCAATTGATATTGTTCTGGGGACAAAGAGAACCATTTGCGGCGTTTGTTAATCTCTGGCTGACCTAGCTGCCTCTTCAGGCCCTTGGCCGGATGATAAGGCCGCCCTCGACTAACTCCCATTTCAAGCAAGAGCACTTTCTCAAATCTCCTACCAAATCCTTTCCCTGGGCCAACTACCGCTAAAACCCCTAAGC
Source organism: uncultured Candidatus Saccharibacteria bacterium (assembly GCA_964346955.1). Classification (GTDB taxonomy): domain Bacteria; phylum Patescibacteriota; class Minisyncoccia; order Portnoybacterales; family UBA2143; genus CAYFWT01. The sequence goes on along the minus strand of CAYFWT010000007.1, from coordinate 7,581 downwards.
GAGGTGATTTATTTTCTACAAATTCAACCCAGTCTGGAAATATCTCAAAAACACCAATAGCTTCTTGTTCGACAACTCTGACATCCCTGGCGATTAACCTAAGAATCCTTTCTGGATTTATCCTCCTCATTCTTTCTCACCTCCTTTTTCATATATTGAAATTGACAAGGTGCTAAATCTAAATATATGACAAATTAAAAAATTTGGCAACTATTAAAAAGAAAAGGCGTCAATTTCAATCATTTGACGCCCCTATTTTCTTCGTTTTTTCAAAGAATCATAAGGAACAACCTTATCCCAATTGCCCTAGGGCAACCGTGGTTGGATATAAGGCACTCTCTTGCCTAATCGGATCAATAATCCCCAGCGGGTATGGGGAGCGGCAGGAATCGCCCACTGACAAAACTTTTCTATGGGACAATAACTACATGGATTTTTGTATTTTCTTGGCCAAAGAGCGGGGTTTTTCAAAAGCTCTTCCGTCTCAATGTATCGCTGAGCATTCTGACGAGAGGAGTTCTGAAAGCTTTCTGCACAAAGTGAGCGACCAAGCACCCAGAGAGCCGGGTTAACGTTAAGATGGGAAAAATTGTTTTTGGCCAAAAACTTTTGCGACCATTGAGCTATCTGGTCAACAAACGGCTCATAAACTTGGATGGTTAATTTACCGGCTAGCTGTTTTGGATGTCTCTCTTCAGGCTCAAATGGCTTAGCCCAACCAACCTTGGCTAAGATTTCTGTTGACCAGAGAATCCTCATCGCCTGAATATCAACCGGGATAGGGGTGGGGAAAATCGGAATCAAATTTTTCTTTTGTAACCAAATAACCAATAAGGAAAATATTTTCCGACGCATCCCTCTGAAGCCAGCTTCCCTATTGCGACGATAGTCAATTCGCCTAAAAGCTTCTTCAAACTCTGTCACTCCCCAAAAAACATTTATCAGATTACCTCCCCAGTATTCATTCAGAACTTTAAGGTTGTGGTACCAATGCCGGGCAATCTCTGGTATTTTATAACCAATTCGCTCTTGCCTACTATCATCTCTAATTCTCCTCTCCTTTTTGGCTTCACTATCAGGAAAAACTTTTGAAATGCCCCAGATAAGTTTCTTTTCAATCTCCTTAGAAGACCAGTCTTCAGAAACAACTGCCGGATTAAACATTTCTGGGATATTTTGTCTTAGATACCAGAGCAACTTAAATGGATCTTCACTGGTTATCCCTCCTCGCATGGTTAAGGCCACGCAGAGTAACCAATTAGTCCGTTCTCTGTCATCAACAAATGAAGAAGACCAATCTTCTTCTTTTGGCCAACGATCATTTGGTAAAATCACCCCTTTGAAAATGCCTGTTCTTTTCTGCCAGCCCTCATTTAGAATCTTAAATATCTCAAAAGCCCTTTTCTCATTGAAGTCAACTGTCTTTCCCTCCTTTGCTTTCGTCTCTCTCTTTACTTTCACTTTCCTCACCTCCTTCCAAATTTTTCAAGAACTAAAAACAAGATAGCATATTTAGTTATCTTGTCAAATTAGCAGAGACAGCTGGACGAAATTTGAACTTGCCTTAAGGAAATAATTACTTGACTTCCTAATCACAATAATTTATAATCCAAACATAACGTAAGTTCTATAAGTTTTCTCTTTCCTTATGCGATTTTTATCCCGACCAGAGCGTCCGCCTTGCCGGCGAGGCAGGTCGGGAAGTGTAAGCCTGAAAGTAGAAACTTTGCAAAAGTCGGCTTACGCTTAACAAATCATATAAGGAAATAAGACCTCTTGAATGATAATTTTCGTAGCGAAATTTTCAGATTTGAGGCGAGGCAAAGCAAAAATTTTGAAGCATATATGAATAATATACGTTGAAAAATTTTTGCAAAGCCATAGCCCAAATCTGGAAATTGCAGCAGAAAGGTTATTATGCAAGAGGTCTAAGACATGAATAAAAAATTATATGTTGGTGGTCTATCTTATGATACTACCGAGGACTCTTTAAAAGAGGCCTTCTCTAAGGCTGGGAAAGTTGAATCAGTAGTAATTATCACTGATAAAATGTCTGGTCGTTCAAAAGGCTTTGGCTTTATCGAGATGTCTTCTGAAGATGAAGCCAAAAAAGCTATAGAGATGTGGAATGGTAAAGAATTAGATGGTCGCAATCTCACTGTCAATGAAGCCCGTCCTATGAGAGAGCGCCCGCAAAGAAGCTTCGACCGTGGCAGCAAACAAAGATTCAACAAAGACAGAAACAATTGGTAAGACCACCTATCGTAATCAAACAACCAAAAACAGTCCTGACGTGACGTCGGGACTGTTTTTGTTTTATCTAATGCCTGGCAGGCACGGCTGGACGATGTTAGAACCTGTTTGGCAAAGATATTTGAAAGTTTCTCTATATCTGATTTAGCTCTATTAAATATAAAAAGATAAAAGCCGTTCCCGATTAAAAGGAACGGCCTTTTATAACCTTCATAGTTGCTCAATCCAACAAAGGATTTTTAATTGATAATCCTCCATCAACCCTGATCTCGGCTCCGTTAATATAGGAAGCTTTATCTGAAGCAAGAAAAGCAGCAACCTGGGCAACTTCTTCCGGCCTACCAATTTTGCCAAGAGGTATCCTTTTGCCAAATTCCTTCATCTGTTGTGGGGAAGCTTCAGCAGTCCTTCCTGATAAAATAGCACCCGGAGCGATTGCATTAGAACGTATACTATATCGCCCAAATTCCAGAGCTAGCACCCGCATTAACCCAACCAGTGCATGTTTAGAAGTGTCATAAGCACCACCACCAGGAAATGCTTGAGCAGTATGAACAGAAGTGATAAAAATAATGGATCCGTTAATCCCATCTCTCTTCATCCGTCCAACAACAATCTCAGTCAGATATCTTGCTCCGTTGAGATTGGTATCAATAATCCTTTGCCAACTGGAATCCTTAGGATCCTCAAAAGAAAAATCAAGGTCTATGCCTGCGTTATTGACTAAAATATCCACCTGCTTCAATTCCTCAGCTTGTAAAACATCTATAACATTCTGTTTTTTTGAGATATCAACTTGATATCCCTTGATGTTCCTTAGCTCAGCCTCCAGTGAAGAAATCCCCGATACATCAATGTCAAAAAAAGAAACCCTTGCTCCTTCTTTAAAAAACTCCCCTACAATAGCTCGGCCGATTCCGTTGGCACCTCCCGTAATCAAAGCATGTTTGTTATCTAAAATGCCCATCTCTTACCTCCTTTTATTTTATCCTCTATTTTTTGTCTTAAGAACTAACTAAAAACAGAATAACACAAATGTATTATCCTGTCAATATTGGCAGAGACGGCTGGACGATGTTAGAACCTGTTTGGTGAAGATTTTTGAGTATATTTCTATATCAAACTTTATACCCTTTCATCGAAAGCGAATTTAGAACAACACTAATTGATGAAAAAGCCATAGCTACTGCGGCAATAGCAGGATTCAAAAGCCAGCCAGTTACTGGGTATAAAACTCCGGCAGCAATAGGAATACTAACGCTATTATAAGAAAAAGCCCAAAAAAGATTTTGTTTGATTTTTTTCAAAGTATAATTACTTAGATTAATAGCTCTAATTACATCACGTAAATCATCTTTGATTAAAACTATCTCCCCTGTCTCTATAGCTATATCAGTGCCGGAACCTAAAGCAATACCTAAATCAGCTTGGGCTAAAGCTGGCGCATCATTAATTCCATCACCAACCATGGCTACTACATTTCCCTTTTCTTGTAGTTCTTTAATCTTCAGTGACTTTTCCTGAGGTAAAACTTCAGCTAAAACCTGATCTATGCCAAGTTGCTTAGCTATTGCTTGACCAACTCCTTTATTATCGCCTGTAACTATAACTACTTTCTTATTTAATTTATGTAATACCTCAACCGCTTCTAAAGAATATTCTTTTAAAATATCAGCTACCGCTATTATTCCAATAATATTCTTTCCCTTGGCTAAAATCATTGTTGTTTTACCTTGATTTTCTAATCTTCTCATTATTTTCTCAATAGAATTTGTCTCTATTTTATTCCCTTTTATTAACTTTTTTGTGCCGAACAAAATCTTGTTGTCTTCTAAGTAAGCTAGCACCCCTTTGCCAGGTACTGCTTCAAAATTATGAACATCTAACAAAGCTAAATTTTCTTCCTTAGCTCGTTTAACTATTGCCTGAGCTAAAGGATGTTCAGAATTTTTCTCTAACGAGGCTGCCAACTGAATAATTCGGGCTTGGTTTCCTGATTTTACTATAGACAAAACATCAGTAACGGTTGGCTCACCTTTAGTCAAGGTGCCTGTCTTATCAAAAACAACTATATTTACTTTTTGAGCTATTTCAAGAGCCCGGCTGTTTTTAATTAAAATACCCCTTTGAGCCGCCAGACCAGTTCCCATCATCACGGCTGTTGGCGTGGCTAATCCTAAAGCACAAGGACAAGCAATAATCAGCACTGCTACAAAAACAGTTAAACCAAAGACAAATGGCTGACCAAGAAAAAGCCAGATTATAAAAGCAAGAACAGCTAGAGTAATTACGGTGGGAACAAAATAAAAAGATACTTTATCAGCCAAAAGTTGAATCGGTGCTTTAGAGCCAATCGCTTCTTCCACTGTTTTAATAATTTGAGCCAGCATTGTCTCCTGACCGACTTTTGTTGCTTTAAATTTTAAAACACCGGTCTTGTTGATGGTTGCTCCGATAATCTCATCTCCTTTCTTTTTCTCAACTGGCATACTCTCACCAGTGATTGCTTTTTCATCAACTCCTGAATATCCCTCTATAACTAAACCATCAACTGGAATTTTTTCGCCTGGCTTAACTAAAACAATATCACCGACTTCTACTTGATAAATAGGAACTTCCTTTTCTTCGCCATCTTTAATAACCGTAGCTATTTTTGGTTGGAGTCCTATTAATTTTTTAATCGCCTGACTGGTCTTCCCCTTGGTCACTGCCTCTAAATATTTTCCTAAAGAAATAAAAATAAGAATAAAAACAGCGCTTTCATAATATAAATGAGGAAGTAATTTTTGACTATCTATCAAAAAAGAAACAGAAACAATCAGACTATAAAAATAAGCCGCCGCTGTCCCGATAAAAATTAAAGAGTCCATATTTGGTCTTAATTTTATTAAACTCTTAAGTCCAGATAGCCAAAGTTTAAAATTAGCCAAAATAACAATGGTCGCCAAAATAAACTGGATAAAAATATTATATGATTTTATAAATTGAGGCACCGGTAAGCTAATCATCTCGCCCATAACAATATAAACAAGTGGTAAACCAAACACAGCCGAAGTAATAAAACGTCTCTTTAATTGATTTATTTCCTGATTATTTTGGCTATCATTTATTCCTTTTTGAAAATCTTCTTCTATAGCTCTATAGCCTAATTTTTGAATAATTTTTTGAATTTTAGAAATGGTTATTTTAGCTGAATCAAATTCCAAACTGGCTTTCTCTGAAGCAAAATTAACATTAATCTTAAATACCCCTTCTTTATTTTTAAGGCTATTCTCAATGTTTACTGCGCAACTAGCGCAATGCATTCCACTAATTTTAAGAATAGTTTTTTGAACCATATTAAGCTTTCTTAAAGAGATTCTATCTCAATTTCTTTTAGGGCTTTTGAAATCAATTTATTTAATTTTTGGTTGGTAATTTAAAAATATTTTGGCTAGCTCCTTTGTTTTTTCAATACTTGCTCGAGAAACTAAAGGAAAACTTTTGGCACTTTATTACTTAATAAGACCTGATACGACTTTGACAACCGCAAGATGAGATGCCGCAAGCACCGCCACAAGTTCCTGCCTCGCTACATGCACCACCTTGAGATAAATCAATGGTCTCTTTATACAGATCCTGCGAACTTGGTTCTTCATCTTCCTCAATAACTACAAACTTACCCCAGACCATCTGCATCCAGCAACTAAACTTAATATCGCCTAATTCTCTTGGTACAAATTCAATAATATTTTCGCCATACTCTAATGGTTTTTTTATATTATATTCCGGCATAATAATTTCATCAGTACAGCCGGACATCTGTTTAACATCAATAATCCAACGGACTGGAATATCTTTTTTCACAAAGAACACATTAGGAGAATATCCTCGGTAAGTCAAATCCATTTTTACCACCTGATACTCTTGAATATCACCAGTCACCAAATACTCGGTCTGACTAGTCACTTCAGTAGGAACAAAACTACGGAAACCATAACCGAAATTAATAAGACCGCGATTAAACATAAACAGACCTAAAATTATAACTATTGCCCCAGAAAATTTCATTACTTGCTTAATTCTTTCCCGACTTATTAGAGAAACAAAGCTACCAAAGCCAAACATTAAAGGGACTGTTCCTAGAGAATAAATACCCATTGATAGAGCTCCTCGAGTGACACTTCCTGACGCTAAAGCATAAAGCTGCATTGCCTGTAAGGGGCCGCAAGGCATAAACCCATTAAGTAATCCGATAATAAAGGGCCCTTTGGGCTTTTGGCTATGACGTTGTTGATAAAGAAAACGGGCAATAAAAGATGGTGTTTTTAATTTAACTTTTTCAAACCATTTGAAATTAGTTAATAATGACAGCCCCATCAAAATCATAAAACCTCCGGCTGCTAAAGTAACAATTCCAGTAAATATTGGGTTAATAGCGAAAAAAGAACCAAATCCCCCAAGAATAGCGCCAATCGTCGTATAAGAAATTACTCGACCTAAATTATATTGCCAGTGAGCAGAAGAATTATTTTTTTTATTTTTATTATCAGAATGATATTTAGTTGTATAAGTAACCACCAGCCCTCCACACATTCCCACACAATGAAAACTTACTAAAACACCTATTAAAAAAATTAAACCATAACTTATTCGTTGTTCATTTAATTTAGAAAGAACCTCTAATAAGCCAAAATATTTAACTAAAAAATAACCAAAAGCAAAAACAATTAATAAAATTCCAGAAATAATCAATCTTTTAGATAAAGGGATTTGTTTGAATAACCTTTTTTTAGCCAACCTTTGGTTATTTACTTTGTAGCCCAATTTTTCAATCGTTTTGAAAATCTTATCTTTGGTAATTTTCTGATTATCAAATTCTATTTGACCTTTTCCTGTCTGATAATCAACTTCAATATTCTTAACACCTTCTAAAATATCTACCTCGGTCTCAATTAAGGTCTTGCAACTTTCACAATGAATACCTTTGATTTGAATTTTTATTTGTTGAAGCATATTACTTGATTATTATCAAGTTTAGAAAAATTCAGCCACTTCTTCTAAATCTGATTCTTCTATAATTATTTGACCATCTTTAACTTCTAAGTCAGGGTTGATTGGTCCTGGGTTACAACCACCTTTCTCAGTAGCAATTTTTTCTAAAGGATACTTGTTTCCGCAAGTATTACAAACCATAAAATCGCCTTCTTGGTCAAAACCCATTCGGGCATCAAAACAGACCTGACAAGCATTAGCGGCTGCTCGATAAATACCATCTTTATCTTTGACAACAAAAAAATAAATTATCTTTCCACTTGAAAGCTCAGTATTATAATAATGGGCTAGATT
>CAYFWT010000006.1:0-33239 GCA_964346955.1 uncultured Candidatus Saccharibacteria bacterium | reverse complement strand
TGGCTAAATTATTTGACCAAGCAAATATCCGTTTTGAAATAAAAGACGAAAACGAAACTGTTTCTAAAAAAATTCGTCAAGGTGAATTACAAAAAATTCCTTATATGTTAGTAGTTGGCGACAAAGAAGAAAAATCAAATTCAGTCCGGGTTAGAGACAGAGCTAAAGGCGACATCGGCCCAGTCAAAACCAACAAATTCATTGCCCAGATTAAAGAGGAGATAGAAAAAAAGAAAATCTAAGCTCAAATGTCCAATAAAAAAGAAGTCCCTAATCACTCGATTAGGGAGTTTTATTATTAAAATTAATCCTTTCCCACTGCTAAACAACTAAGTTTAGCTTATTTGGTCAATACTCTTGGGCCTTTCTTAGTCACCGCCACGGTGTGTTCAAAATGGGCTGATAAGCTATTGTCAGCCGTTTGGTAGCTAAAGCCATCAGGGGCTTTTTTTATACTTGGTTTTCCCATGACTACCATTGGCTCCAGAGCTAAAACCATACCTGATTTCAGTTCTGGTCCTTTATGCCGCTGACCAAAATTAGGCACCTCTGGCTCTTGGTGAAGTTGGCGGCCAATACCGTGGCCACAAAGTTCTCGGACTACTTGAAAATCAGCTGCTTCGACATGCTTTTGAATGGCAGAAGAAATATCACCAATAGTTTTGCCTGGCTTGGCTCGAGCCACCGCTCTTTTTAAAGCTTTTTTAGTTATCCGAATTAATCGGCTGACCTCTGGAGAAACTGAGCCTACGGGCAAAGTAACAGCGGTATCTACATAGAGGCCTTGGTAAATAATTCCTAAATCCAAACTGAGAATATCGCCCTCGGCTAACTTTCTTGTTGATGGCACTCCATGGACAATCTGTTCATTAATCGAAGTACATAAATTGGCGGGAAAGCCTTGATAATTTTTAAAAGCAGATTTAACTCCGTAGTCAAAAATAAGCTCTTGGGCGAGCTTATCTAATTCTTTAGTGGTCAAACCTGGTTTAACTTCAGCTTTCAGCTCTTTGATAATTTTAACCAGAATCCGGCCACCTTGAGCCATCAGGGCAATTTCTTGTGGAGTTTTAATTGGAATCATAGAATAGCTTTTCTGATATCTTGATGGACATCTTTAATTGGTGGATAACCATTAATTCGAATCAGCTTCTTTTGCTTTTCGTAATAATCGACAACTGGCTGAACATCTTCTTTATAAAAATCTAAACGGGCCTTAATCGCCGCTGGCTTGTCATCAGGACGAGTCATCAATCCCCCACCGCATTTATCACACCTCTTCAGCTTCTTAAATTGGCCAACCCAAGGAATAAGTCGTCCACACTTTTTACAAATACGGCGTTTAGTTATTCTAGCAAATGCCTCTTCATCAGAAATATCTAATAAAATAACTTTAATCTTCGTCCATTCATACCATTCAAAAATTTCATCCATTAGCTTTGCTTCCGAGAGTGAACGAGGGCTACCGTCGATAACCAGCCCCTTTAAATTTGGTTTATTCTTTTTTTCTCTCGTTTTTCTGCTCCAGAGCTGGGAGATTAAAAAGGTTGGCGCCAGTTCACCCTCATTCAAAACCTTTCTTAATTTTTTCCCGGAAAAATCATTTTTTTCTATCCTCTCCCGGAGGAGGTCGCCACTGCCAACATAATCATAACCAAGCTCCTTCTTGAGCAGCTTACCCTGAGTTCCCTTTCCGCAACCAGAACGACCTAATAAAACGATGATTTGGGGTTGGTTGGTGGGCATATAAATTAAAAGCCCTCGTAGTCCCGCATGACCAGTTGGGCGTTGATTTGACGCATCGTCTCTAGAACCACTGAGACAACAATTAAAAGGGCAGTACCGCCAATGGCAAAAGTAAAGGCAGTTATTCCAGTAGCTCCCTGAACAATTGAAGGCAAAACAGCAATTGTTCCTAAAAAGATAGCTCCAAAAAGCAAGACCCGATTAAGAATAAAATATAAAAAATCAGAAGTCGGCCTGCCGGGACGAATCCCTGGAATAAAACCACCCATTTTTTGTAAATTATTAGCCACACTTTTAGGGTCAAAAGTAACCGCCGTATAAAAATAGGTAAAAAGGACTACCAGAGCAAAATAGCCAAAGCCATAAAACCAAGGGTTTTGGAAAAGACGACCAACTCCTTGAGCAAGATTAGCTAACCATTCAATACTAGAACCTCCTAAGAAATTAGCCACCATACCTGGAAAAAGCATTATTGACAAAGCAAAAATAATTGGAATCACCCCAGCCGGATTAACATTTAAAGGCAGGTAAGTGGAGACCCCACCATACATCCGATGGCCGCGAATCCGCTTGGCATAAGAAACTGGAATATTCCGCCGTCCTTCATTAATAATGACTACCCCAGTGGTAATAACTAAGGCCAAAGCAAAAAAGGCCAAATAGGAAGGGATTTTCGAAGGGTCATAGGTAACGGCTAATTCCCTTATCGAAAGAGGAACCCGCGAAACAATTCCCGCAAAAATCAATAAAGAAACACCATTGCCAATACCTTTCTCAGAAATTAATTCCCCTAGCCACATTAAAAATAAAGCGCCGGCGGTAATTACTGAAATAGAAGTAACCCATTGGGCTGGCGAAAGAAAGCCAATAATATTTTGCCGACTTAAAAGAGTTAACATGGCGTAAGCCTGCAGAGAAGCCAAGGGAACAGTCAATATACGAGAGTATTGATTAAACTTCTGGCGACCTTTCTCTCCTTCTTCTTTATAAAGCGCTTCCAAGCGAGGGAAAATCATGGTTAAAAGTTGCATAATAATTGTCGCCGTAATAAAGGGCCCCAGGCCTAACATGACAATTGATAAATTACTCATCGCTCCTCCAGTAAAAATATTTAAAAGACCAAATAATTGGTTATTGGCAAAAAATTCTTTTAACCTTTCGGCATCAATACCAGGTACCGGAACACTGGCGGCTATCCGAAAGATAACTAAAATCATCAAAACAAAAAATATCTTCTTACGGAGATCTTTAACTTTGAAAATTTGAATGATTTTTTGAAACCATTTCATAAATGTAGTGAATTACGAATCACGAATCACCTTAGGCCTGGGGATGGTTCGGCCTTTTTGACTTTTGATTTTTGTTTTTGCTGTTTCTTTAACTCCCTCAATTTTTCCCTTGGCCCTTCTCGAAAACTCTACTTTTTGGAAGCGTAATTTCTTTTTCAGTTCGCCCTCTCCTAAAATCTTTACCCGAGGAATCTTCTTTCCTATTTTATCAATTAAACCTTTCTCCAACAAGCTTTGGGGAGAGACAGTTTCCCCGGCTCTAAATCTTTCCCCAATATCTTTTAAATTAAAGACGACTGGTTTTTTTCGTAATCTAGATATTTTCACCCCTCGTCTTATTTTAACTTTACCTACTTGACCCTTCCTTTTAGGCAGTCGCTTAAGCAATGGTGTATCGCCACCAGCAAAACCAGGACGTGGTTTTTTACCCGCCCGCGCTTTCTGTCCCTTAACACCCCGGCCTGAATAAGTACCCTTTTTACCACCTCGAGCAACCCGTTTGCGGGACTTTCTCTTATAACGAGGTTTTAGTTGATGTAATTGCATGTTCGCTCCGCTTAAATTAAAAATTAAAAAAGAAAAATGAAAAACCGGTTTTTAATTTTTAGCTGTAGTTTTGACTTTTGAGATTTGGGCTTTGAGTTTCTGCAATGCTTTTATGGTGGCCCTAGCATTATTTAATTTACTATTGGTTCGGCCGATAACTTTGGCGGAAATATTTTTGATGCCAGCTAAATCGCAAACCACTCGAACAGCTCCCCCAGCAATAATTCCTCTTCCTTTCCGGCCTGGCTTCAATAGAACCTTAGCACTACTATACTTTGCACTAACCTCGTGAGGGATAGTCTCATTAAATAAAGGGACCTTAACCAAATGCTTTTTGGCATTAGCGGTCGCCTTTTCCACAGCTAAACTGACATCTTGGCCTTTGGCTATCCCTAGCCCCACCTTCCCCTTCTTATTACCAATTATCATCACTGCCCGAAACCTAAAACGTCGGCCACCAGCCACTACTCGAACTACCCGAGCTAAGTCGAGTAATTTCTGTTCGTATTCAGTTTTCTCTGGCTTCTGATAAACCATTATAGATTAATTTTTAATTATCAAAACTTGAGTCCTCCTTGCCTGGCCCCCTCGGCCACTGCCTTGATCCGACCATGATACTTATAGCCTCCTCGGTCAAAAATAACCTTTTTAACCTTCTGGGCAAGGGCTTTCTTGGCTATCGTTCGCCCAACTTCTTGAGCTAGTTGAGTCTTGGTTAAGCCTTTCTTTTTCTTAATTTTCCAATCATTTATACTAATTAAAGTCTTTCCCTTGCTATCATCAATTAATTGAGCGTAGATATGTTGATTGCTCCGAAAAACAGAAAGTCGCGGACAATCTTTGGTTCCGATTACCTTTGCTCTAACCCGTCGATGGCGTCTCTCTCGTTTATATCTTTTTTCTTTTTTCATCAGAATTTGGAATTTGGAATTTGGAATTTGGCTATTTTGCTTTTAGCTAAATTCTATATTCTAAATTCTAGACTCTAGATTCTATTTATTCGGCACTTACTACCTTCTTACCTGCCTTCCTTCTGACTACCTCACCTAGATATCTAATTCCCTTACCTTTATACGGCTCGGGCTTTCGATAAGCTCTAATCTTAGCGGCTACCTGGCCAACTAATTGTTTGTCTATGCCAGAAACAGTAATAATGTTTTTATCTACTTTAAACTCAATTCCAGCTGGTGCTTCTATCTCTATAGGATGAGAAAGGCCTACGTTTAAAATTAGTTTATTGCCTTGGAGAGAAACTCGATAGCCGACTCCCTCAATCTCTAACTTCTTCTCAAATCCTTCGGTTACTCCTTTACTCATATTAAAAACCAAAGTCCTAATCAAGCCCCATAAAGCAGGGGTATTTTTTGATTTCTCTTGAGGAATAACTATTAATTCCTTATCTGTCAAATCCAACTTAATTTGGGAGGGAATTGATTGCTTCAACTCTCCCTTAGGCCCCTTTACGATAATCTGGCCAGCTTCAATCTTCACCTCCACATTTTCTGGAATGACAATTGGTTTTTTACCGATACGACTCATAAAAAATTAAAAGTTAAAATTATTAAATCACTTTTGCATTTTGAATTTATCTTACCATATCTCACACAACACCTCGCCACCCAAGTTTCTCTTTTTTGCTTCTTTATCAGTCATCAAGCCAGTGGAGGTAGAAATAATGGCTAGGCCATAGCCTTGCTTTACTGGCCGCAATTCCTTCCTCTTGAGATAAATTCTCCGTCCTGGTCTACTAATTTTCTTCAGGCCATTTATGACCGGCATCCCCTTTTCGTATTTCAACTTAATTTCTATCACTTTTCTCACCTTTCTTCCTCTGGTGGTTACCTCATTGACTAGTCCTTCTCTCTCTAAAATTTTAGCCAAATTAAATTTAAGTTTGGAAAAAGGAACTGTTACCGTTTGATGGGAAACGGCTTGGGCGTTCCTTATTCTGGTTAACATGTCACTAATTGGATCTACCATGATGATTTTTTAACCCCAGGGATTTCCCCTTTATTAGCTAATTCTCTAAAGCATATCCGACAGAGACCAAATTTTCGCAAATAACCTCTTTTTCTGCCACAGCGAAAGCAACGTCGGACAAGCCGGGTAGAAAATTTTGGTTTTTTTTTGGCTCTGGCAATAACGGATCTTTTGGCCATGTTTATTGTTTCTTTATGGGAAATCCCAATAATTTAAACAACTCTATTCCTTCTGAATGACTCTCGGCTGTGGTAATAACAGAAATCTCAAAACCGAAAATATTTCTCGCACTCTCTGCTGAAATCTCCGGGAAAATAATTTGTTCCTTAATACCGATATTCAAATTGCCAGCTTGGTCAATACTTTCCTCAGGCAGTCCCCGAAAATCACGACTGCGGGGCAAAGCAATATTAACTAATCTACCCAAAAAATCATACATCCGCTGACCTCGCAGGGTAACCTTCAAGCCAATGACCATCCCTTCTCTTGTCTTAAAACCAGAAACAGCTTTTCTCGCCTGGCAGGAAGCTGGCTTCTGACCAGTAATTAAAGATAAATCATTAGTCAATTCTTCTTGAATCTTTTCACCTTTAGCCACCGGACTAAATCCAGTATTAACCACCACCTTGGTAATTCTCGGCACCGCCAAATTATTTTTATAGCCAAATTTCTCCTTCATGACCGGGATAACTTCTTTGATGTACTTTTCTTTTAATGGCAACATAAAATACTTGATATTAAATTTCTTGATTACACTTTTTACAAAATCTGTATTTACCTTTTTCAGTTAACCGATAACCTAGCCGGGCTGCCTGGCCACATTTAGGACAAACTATCTTAACATTAGAAACACTAATTGGTTTAGGGATTTCAATAACTTGACCTTTTTCTCTTTCGCTTTTAGGGCGACGGTGCTTTTTAACAATATTAACCCCCTCAACACTAACTTTATTTTGTTGAGGAAAAGCTTCCAAGACTTTCCCTTTCTTGCCTCTGTCTTTGCCAGTAATTATTAGAACTGTATCTCCTTTTTTGATTTTCATGTTTCATTATCAATTGATTACAATACCTCGGGTGCTAAGGATACTATTTTGTCAAACCCTTTTTCTTTTAACTCTCGAGGAACTGGGCCAAAAATACGACCACCTTTAGGATTAAAGCCCTCAACAATAACCGCTGCGTTCTCGTCAAAACGGATATAAGAACCGTCAGCCCGCCGATAAGCTTTCTTTTGCCGAACAATCACTGCTCTAACCACATCTTTTTTCTTAACCGCCTTTCTTGGCTCCGCTTCCTTTACTGAAGCGACAATAATATCTCCAATTTGAGCATAACGCCGACGACTCCCTCCTAAAACCTTAAAGCACTGGATGACCTTTGCTCCAGTATTATCAGCTACTTTCAATTTTGTTCCAGCCTGAATCATAACTTATTAACTACCCTCCATCTCTTTTCCTTACTCATCGGCCGAGTTTCCTGGATAATAACCTTATCTCCTATCTTATATTCATTCTTCTCATCGTGAGCCTTGTATTTCTCTGTCACTTTATATCTCTTTTTATATTTAGGGTGTTTCTTAAGTCTAGAAACAGAGACAACCACTGTCTTATCCGCTTTACCACTAACCATCCCTTTCATCAGACGACCCTTTCTCTCAGAAGAAACCTCCTTACCCTTTGGCAAAGACTTCTCCAGGCCAGAGGCAACTTGCCTTTGGCTGACTTTGACGGATTTTGGTTGGTTATTTTCTTTATTCATTATCTTTTTCTTTCAAAATAGTTAAAATTCTAGCAATATCTTTCCGCAATTCTCTAATTTGTCTAACATTTTTAAGTTTTTTGGAAGCTAAATCAAATTTAAATTGACCAAGCTTATGGCGATTTTCAATTAACAAATCTTTTAGTTCTTTTTCTGTTTTTTGACTTAATTCCTTAACTTTCATAATCAACGGGAAACAAACTTCGTTTTTATAGGTAATTTGTGACTAGCCCGGCGCATAGCTTCCTTAGCCATCTCTTTGGAAACACCATCCATTTCAAAAATAATCCGACCGGGCTTAACCGCCGCCACATAGTGATCGACACTGCCTTTGCCTCCACCCATGGGCACCTCTACCCCTTTCTTGGTTACTGGCTTATCAGGAAAAACCCTAATCCAAAGCTTGCCTCCCCGCTGGACATATCTAGTAATAGTGCGGCGAGCTGCCTCAATCTGTCGAGCGGTCAACCAACATTCACTCATTGCCTTCAATCCATAGGAACCAAAAGATAACTTAGCCCCTCGACTCTCTTTCTTTCCTCGAGCTCGTCCTCTCTGCCATTTTCTATGTTTAACTTTCTTAGGAAAAAGCATAACTCTAAATCACGAAATCTCCACTAACCACTTTCCCTATTTTTTTCCTTAAATGGTGCCAATTCTGCTCTGCAGAATTGGCGGGTGGTGGGAGGGGCTGTGGCAGATTTTCTATGTTTAACTTTCTTAGGAAAAAGCATATTCGCTTTGCTCAAATTAAAAGGTTTCTCCTTTATAAATCCAAACCTTAATACCAACAGTTCCGTAGGTAGTGTAAGCAGTTGCCTGAGCATAGTCAATATTGGAACGTAAAGTTTGTAAAGGAATCTTTCCTTTCTTCAGCCATTCTTTTCTGGCAATTTCTGCCCCACCTAATCTACCTTTTACCATAACTTTAGCTCCTTGAATATCTTTATTCTGCATAATCTTATCGAGGGCTTGCTTCATCACCCGACGATAGGGTAAACGTCTTTCTACCTGACTAGCCATTTCCATGGCCACAATAGCTGCCTGAGTGGTTGGCTGCCTTATCTCTTCAATCTCTAAACGAACCTCCATTTTAGCTAATTTAGATTTATCTTTTTGAAGAAATTTTTTAATCTCTCGTTTAAGTTCTTCTGCTCCACCGCCGCCGCGTCCGATAACCAAGCCTGGTCGAGCCGTCTTAATAATAATATTAAGGGAATTAGCCGAGCGTTCTATCTCTATAGAATTAACCCCTGCCTTTTCTAGCCTTTTCATAATAAAATCACGCAATTTAACATCTTGCTCTAAGACTTCCCGATATTTCTTTTTATTAAACCATCGTGACTTCCAATTAGTGACAATGCCTAATCGGAAAACTGACGGATGAACTTTATGTCCCATGTTCGCTTCGTTCAAATTAAAAATCTAAAGTTAAAAATTAAAATTTTGAATTTATTACATGCTTTTTCTCCTAAAAATTTTCTTGACCCTACCAAAAGCCTGACGACTAAGAAATCCTTTCTTGGCTCGAGAAGTTGCTGGATAAGGTTTTGGCGGCGGCACTGGTTTTGGCTTCTTAGCTGGTTCTTCCTCTTCTGCTACCTTTTGAGCTTTCTCTAATAACTCCGGCTCCTTTTTCTTTGGCTTCTCTTTTTTTCTAACCGCTGGCTTCGCCTCTTCTTCGACTGGCTTCTCTTCCTGAGGAGAGATCGGCTCTTGCTGGTCCAAAACTAAGGTAATATGACTAGTTCTCTTCATTATCGGGGTAGCTCGGCCCATCGCTCGCGGTTGCCATCTTTTCAAAATCGGCCCTGCCTCAACAATAATCTTGGCTATATAAAGACCCTCTTTAGCTAAATTAGCATTATGCTGAGCATTGGCTACGGCTGAATTTAAAAGTTTCAAAATTGGCTTGGCTGCTCTTTTAGTCAAGAATTTCAACTGTCCTTCCGCTTCTTCTACCTTCATTCCTTTAATTAAATCAGTCACTAGCCTAACTTTTCGTGGTGATATTCTTAAATATCGTAATTTAGCTGTAATTGGCATATCCGTTAAATTTGGAATTTAGCTTTTTGTTTTAGCTAAATTCTAAATTCTAGACTCTAGACTCTATGTTGCGGCTTCTTTCTGCCGAGCCACTGCCTCCTGTTCGCGTTGCATTCGTCCACCGTGTCTAATAAACTTTCTCGTCGGGGCAAATTCGCCTAACTTATGACCAACCATATCTTCGGTAACAAAAACAGGAATATGTTCTTTTCCATTATGAACTCCAAAAGTAAAACCAACCATTTCTGGTGTAATCGTACAATCGCGAGCCCAAGTCTTAATAATAGCTTTTGTGCCTACCTTTAACTTAGCTATTTTCTTTAATAGCTTAGCATCAACATATGGACCTTTTTTTAGACTTCTACTCATAATATTATTATTTCTTTTTCTTACCCCTTCTCTTTAAAATTAATCTATCGCTTGGCTTCTTCTTTCTAGTTTTAACACCATAAGCTAACTTACCCCAAGGTGTCTTTGGTCCTTTTCTTAAACCGATTGACTGCCGGTTCTCTCCTCCGCCATGAGGGTGGTCGCGTGGATTCATTGCTGAACCACGAACCGCTGGCCGTCGTCCCAACCAGCGACTCCGTCCCGCCTTACCAAGCACTACGGCATTATGCTCTGGATTACTCAACTGACCCAAACTGGCAAAACAATCTTCTTTAACCATCCTGATTTCTCCCGAGGGTAATTTAAGATGGCTATAGCCGCCTTCGTGAGCCATTACTTGGGCAGCACTACCGGCTGATTTAACTATCTGGCCTCCCTTTTGGGGAAGAAGTTCGATATTGTGAACTTGGCTGCCAGCTGGAATATTTTTTAACCGCATCCGATTACCCACCTTAAGAGGGGCTTTTTCCTGACAAACAACTTCATCGCCAACCTTTAAGCCATCGGGAAGTAAAATATATCGCTTTTCCCCATCCTTATAATTAACCAGGGCAATAAAACAGCTTCGATTAGGGTCATATTCAATCGAAGTCACTTTAGCAGGAACGTCCATCTTATCACACTGCTTAAAATCAATCAGCCGGTATTTTCTTTTGTGGCCACCACCTCTATGTCGAGTGGTGATTCGACCACGATAGCCCCGACCAGCTTTTTTAACTAATTTTTTAGTTAGTTTTTTGGCTGGCCTTTTTTTAGTCAAAACAGAATAATCTACTGAGGTCATCCCTTTTCTTCCTGGAGTGGTTGGTTTGTATATTTTCATAAATCAAATGGTCACTTTGGCAACAACTCAATTTTTTCCCCTTCTTTCAAAGTGACAATTGCTTTTTTAAAGCCTCTTTTCAAGCCACTTCGCCAGCCTTCGTGCCGACCCAATCGCCTTCTCTTAGGAGCTGAGTGAACTATGTGAATTTTTTTCACCTTTACTCCATAAAGAGCTTCAATCGCCTTTTTCGTCTCTGCCTTATTGGCCGAAGAGGAAATTTTAAAAACATATTTATTTTGTTCAGTCAAAAAAGTTGCCTTTTCAGTAATATGTGGTTCTTTAATAACTCGGTAAGCTTGGGCTGTTTGTTTTTTAACAACAGTTTTAGGAGCCTCTTTTTTGACAAGTTTCTCTTTTTTAGGCCTTTCTCTCTCAGGCTCCTCTTCCTTTACTTTCTTAACTTCTTCTTTTTTTAGTTTTTTCTTAAATTTATCTAATAAAGCCATGGTACTATTGTCATTTAAGGTAGGTTTTCTTAATCACCTCAATTGCTCCCTGAGGCATCAATAAATATTGAGAGGATAAAACATCCAAAACATTCAAGCTATCAGCTCTAATAGTCTTTATTTTAGGGATATTTCTCACTGCCCTGGTTATCTTCGGCTCCACTTCTGGCAAAACAATTAAAGTCCCTTTATCTAAATCTTTTTTAATTTTTGCCTTTAAATTTTTAATCACTTCAACCATTTGTTTGGTCTTGGCCTCAGCTATTTCTAATTTATCTAATAAAATCATCTCTTGGTCTTTGACCTTAGAAGACAAAACCATCAAAAGGGCTTGACGCTTCATTTTCTTGTTAATTTTTTTGGCAAAAACTCTTTCCTTGGTTGGCCCAAAAGTAACCCCACCGCCTCGCCAAATCGGTGAACGAATTGAACCATGGCGAGCTCGGCCAGTTCCTTTCTGTTGCCAGGGCTTGCGACCACCGCCTCGCGCCTCGCTTCTATCTTTGGTGTGAGCAATTACCTGCCGGGCATTAGCCATTTGAGTAACCACTGCTTGATGAACTAAATTCTTATTGATGGCCACTTCAAAAATCTCAGCCGGCAACTCGGCCTGCCCAACCTTTTCACCTTTTTGATTGTAAACTATTGCTTTCATTGTTATTCTTGACTATCCTTAGTCTCTTTGTCTTCTTCTTTCTTTCCCTCTTTCTTGTCTTTCTCCTTCTTCTCCAAATCAGCCATGAGTTTTTCTCCCTTCTCTTTTTCCACCACTTCAATCTCTTTAATGGCGACTATCTCCAAAAGAGTTCCTTTTTTACCAGGTACCGCTCCTTTGATTGCCAATAAATTATTTTCTTTATCTATTTGGGTAATTTTTAGCCCCTGAAGAGTTACTCTCTCATTACCCATCCGGCCAGCCATTTTTTTACCTTTGAAAACTCTTTCTGGGAAAGCTGAACCAATGGAACCTGGGGCACGCAAACCATGTTTGGTACCATGAGTAGCTGGGAAACCAGAGAAACCGTGTCTTTTAACTACTCCCTGAAAACCTTTGCCTTTAGAAATTCCTGATACCTTAACAATCTCCCCTTGATTAAAAACATCAACGGTAATTTTATCACCTAATTTATACTCTTCAGCTTTTTCCACCTTAAATTCTCTAAACCACCTAACATTTTTAAATTTTTCGTTTTTAATTTTTAGTTTTGCTAAATGGCCTCTCTGTGGTTTTTTGACTTTTTTATCCTTAATTTCCTCAAAACCAATCTGAACAGACTGGTAACCATCCTTTTCTCTGGCCTTAACTTGACTAACCCAACAAGGCCCAGCCTCAATTAAGGTTACTGGGACAATTCGACCATCTTCATCAAAAACCTGGGTCATACCTAACTTTTTTCCTAAAATAAATTTCATATTATTCAGGGTCTATTTAGGGACAAATTAAATACCGGGCACTAACCCGGTATTTCATAACGGATAACTGCCCCGCCAAGCAACTAAAAATAATTATTAGTGAAGAAAACCATATTTTCAAATTCGTATGTTTCTAAAAAAATACTAATTCCTAAAGGAGTTACATTTTTATCTCAATGTCAACACCGGCTGGTAGGTTTAATCCCATTAAAGCATCAATCACTTTGGCGCTGGGATTAATAATATCAATCAGCCTTTTGTGAACTCGCATTTCGTACTGCTCCCTGGAATCTTTATGGACAAAAGTAGAGCGATTTACTGTATATTTATGAATTTGAGTCGGCAAGGGAACCGGCCCACAAATCTCTGCCCCATAACGCTCCGTTGTTTCAACAATTTGCTTGGCTGATTGGTCAACAAGCTTGTGATCGTAGGCCTGTATTTTAATGCGAATCCTCTGCTTAACTTCTTCTTCTTTTTTAGGTACCATTTACCACTGTCATTCTGAGCCGAAAGTGAAGAATCCCGTGATTATTGAGCGGCATCCTTCGCTTTCGCTCAGGATGACCATTTTGTAACCAAATCAGACCTGCCTGCTGGCAGACAGGGATTTGGACAAAATGATCATTTAACTATCTTAGTTACTACTCCAGCGCCAACTGTCTTGCCGCCTTCTCGAATGGCAAACCGCTGTTTTGATTCTAAAGCAACTGGTGCCACCAATTTAATTTTTAAATTAACTGTGTCACCTGGCATAACCATCTCTGTCCCTTCAGACAAAGTAACCTCACCAGTTACATCGGTTGTCCGAATATAAAATTGAGGCTTATATCCACTAAAGAAAGGGGTATGGCGGCCACCTTCCTCTTTGGACAAAATATAAACTTCTCCTTCAAACTCATTATGAGGGGTCACCGTGCCTGGCTTAGCTAAAACTTGCCCCCTTTCAATATCTTCCCTCTTGACACCTCTCAATAAGATACCAGCATTATCTCCAGCCCGGCCCTCATCAAGAGATTTATTAAACATTTCAATACCAGTCACCACTGTCTTTTGAGTATCGCGCAAGCCAATTATTTCTACTTCCTCGTTAAGCTTAATAATTCCTCGTTCAATCCGGCCAGTCCCCACAGTACCTCGCCCTTCGATAGAGAAGATATCCTCGATAGGCATTAAAAATGGCTTCTCGACATCACGCATTGGCTCAGGAATATGTTCATCAACTGCCTTGGCCAATTCCAAAATTGGCCCACACTTTGGACAATCTTCTTTACCACAACCACATTCTAAAGCCTGGAGAGCTGAACCTCGAACAATGGGAATCTTTTCCCCTTCAAATTCATATTTGCTCAAAAGCTCTCTCACTTCTTGCTCAACTAAATCAATTAATTCTGCATCGGTTACTTGGTCAACTTTATTTAAAAATACCACCACTGCTGGCAAGCCAACTTGACGAGCCAAAAGAATATGTTCTCGAGTCTGAGGCATCGGACCATCTGGCGCCGAAACAACCAAAACTGCTCCATCCATCTGGGCTGCTCCGGTAATCATATTTTTAATATAGTCAGCATGCCCCGGACAATCAATGTGAGCATAATGCCGATTGGTTGTCTCGTACTCAACGTGAGCCACCGCAATAGTTAAACCACGGGCTTTTTCCTCAGGGGCATTATCAATATCATCAACGCTCTTTTCTTGCGCTTTGAGCCCAGTAGCTTTCAAACACTTCAAAATAGCCGCTGTCAGAGTGGTTTTACCGTGGTCGACATGACCAATAGTCCCTATATTAAGGTGTGGTTTTGTTCGTTCAAATTTCTCGGCCATAATGTCAATTAACAGTAAACAGAGAACAATGAACAGCGAACAATAAAAAATTCGCTATTCAAACTCCTCCATTCACTTGTTTATATTTGTTATAACTTTTATCAGTTTACAAAACATCTTAACAAAGGTCAATAGTTTGACTGTTATCCACTAATCGGGTTTGCTCTTTGCTGACTAAAACGGTAAATCTTCTACTTTTACTTCTTGGCTACTATTGGCTATCTCCGGCTCTTCTTTTTCTTCAGCCTGCCACTCAGCGATTTCTCGATTAGCTTCCTCTATTTCTGGAGAGCTGCTCTTATCTGATGCTTTTTCATAATCTTCCAACTTCGTCACTAAATAAGTTGGTTGATTATCTTCTATTATGATACACTTACCGCCCTCTTTTTGCAAGATTTTTTTAATTCTTTCCCACATGACATATAAATTCCAAATTACAAGCACCAAATTCCAAACAAATTACAATTTTTCAAATTACAAACAGTTGATGATTTTGGTCATTGTGATTTGTAATTTGTTTGGGATTTGTAATTTGGGATTTGTGATTTACTTCTTCTCTCCTCCAATAATTATCTCGGCTACATTTTTAGGTACTTCAGCATAGTGGTCAAACTCCATGGTGAAACTGGCTCGGCCTTGGGTCATTGAGCGCAGCTGAGTAGCATAACCAAACATATTGGCCAAAGGCACTTGAGCATCAATTACTTTAACCAAGCTCATTCCTTCTCCTCTATCTTCCATTTTCTCAATCTTCCCTCGCTTGGCATTAATATCACCGATGACATCACCCATAAACTGTTCTGGAGAAATCACTTCTAATTTCATGATTGGCTCTAACAAAACTGGCTTAGCCTGTTTAGTGGCATTTTGCAAAGCAGCCGACCCAGCAATCTTAAAAGCAATTTCTGAGGAATCTACTTCATGATAAGAACCATCATAAAGAGTAACCTTAAGGTCAACCAAAGGATAACCAGCCAAAACTCCTTTATCCATTGCCTCTTTGATTCCTTTTTCCACTGCTGGAATAAATTCTTGAGGAATGATGCCGCCTTTAATCGCATCAACAAATTCAAATCCCTGACCGCGTTCTTGAGACTCAACTTTTAGCCAAACATGACCATATTGACCTCGTCCGCCAGTCTGACGGATATATTTCCCTTCAGCTTGAGCCATCCCTTTAACAGTTTCTTTGTAAGCTACTTGCGGCTGACCGACATTAGCTTCAACTTTAAACTCCCTCAACATCCTATCAACAATCACCTCCAGATGCAACTCTCCCATTCCAGAAATAATCGTCTGGCCAGTTTCTATATCACTTTTTATCAAAAAAGTTGGGTCTTCCTCAGCTAATCTTTTCAGGGCCAAGCCCATTTTCTCTTGGTCAGCCTTGGTCTTAGGTTCAATGGCAATTGAGATAACTGGCTCAGGAAAAGTTATCTTTTCTAAAATTACTGGCTGATTAATATCAGTCAAAGTATCGCCCGTACCTGTTCCTTTTAGGCCAACCACTGCCCCGATACCACCAGCATAAATTTCCTTAACTTCTTCCCGCTTATTGGCATGCATTCTTAAAATTCGGCCAACTCTTTCTTTATTACCCGTGTTAGAGTTTAGCACATAAGACCCACTCGTCAAGGTACCAGCATAAACCCGAAGATAAGATAGTTGGCCAACAAAAGGGTCAGTGGCTATTTTAAAAACCAAAGCAGCCAAAGAAACCTTGTCTTCGCTTTCTTTAATTATTTTTTTGGTTTCATCTTGAGGATCAAAGCCTTCTACTGGCGGCAAATCAATCGGCGCAGGCAAATAATCAATAATGCCATCTAATAAAAGCTGGATACCTTTATTTTTTAAAGCAGCCCCACAAAAAACAGGCACTAGCTTGTAATCAATGGTTGCCTGGCGCAAAGTCCTTCTTAAATCTTCTAACTTTATTTCTTCTCCGGCTAAATACTTCTCAGCCAGAGCATCATCTTGCTCACTAATTTTTTCCACTAATTTTTCTCGATACTCTTGACTCTCTTTTCTTAATTCCTCAGGAATCTCTTCCTCAATTACTTCTTGACCATAATCACCAGCGAATTTATAGGCCTTCATTCTGATTAAATCAATCACCCCTTGATGATCCTCCTCTAAGCCAATGGGAATCTGCATGGCCACGGCCCGAGGAGTCAATCTCTGCCAAATTGACTGTAAACTTTTTTCAAAATTAGCACCTAATCTATCTAATTTATTAATAAAACAAAGCCGAGGCACTCTAAATCTATCTGCCTGGCGCCAAACTGTCTCTGACTGCGGTTCCACTCCAGCCACCCCATCAAAAACAACTACCGCTCCATCAAGCACCCGCAAAGAGCGTTGCACTTCAACTGTAAAATCGATATGACCAGGGGTATCGATGATATTAATTCGATATTCACCTGGCCCACCTTCTTTAGCCAAATAGCCCTGCGGTGTCCAAAAACAAGTGGTGGCGGCAGCGGTAATGGTAATACCCCTTTCTTTTTCTTGGGCCATCCAATCCATAATCGCTTCACCTTCATGAACCTCGCCAATCTTGTGAGAAATACCAGTATAAAAAAGCACCCGTTCAGTAACGGTGGTCTTACCAGCATCAATGTGAGCAATGATGCCAATATCTCTAATTTTTTCGATGGGATACTCTCGTGGCATATGATTAATTACCAGGCAAAGTGAGCAAAAGCTTTATTGGCTTCAGCCAGGCGATGGGTATCTTGCTTCTTTCTAACCGCTGTCCCAGTATTATTAGAAGCATCAATTAACTCCTCAGCTAATTTTTCAGCCATCGGCTTTCCTTTCTTTGTTTTGGCTGCCTGGATAATCCAGCGGATAGCCAAAGTGACTCTTCTTTCCCCTCGTACTTCTCGAGGCACCTGATAATGAGCTCCCCCAATCCGCCGTGATTTAACTTCCAATAATGGGGAAACGTTTCTAATTGCTTGATCAAATATTTCTAAAGGGTCTTTGCTTTTGGCGGATTTTTTCAATATTCCAAAAGCATCATAAAGCACTTTTTGAGCGACTGACTTCTTACCACCTTTCATCAAATGATTAATAAACTTAGCTACCAAAGTATTATTATACTTTGGGTCTGAACTAATTTCTCTTTTAACTTTCTTTTTGCGACGCATAAAATAAGATTTACGATTTAAGAGTCAAGAGTTTACTCAGCCGGTTTGGCTTCTGGTTTGGCTTCTGGTTTGGCTTCGGCAGCTTCTGGCTTAGCTGTCTCTTCAGCTGCTTCAGCAGCTGGGGCACCTCCCTCTTTTGGCTTTTTAGCTCCATAGCGACTTCTTTTTTGTTTGCGGCCTTCCACCCCAGTGGCATCTAAAACTCCTCTAACTACGTGATAGCGAACTCCCGGCAAGTCTTTGACTCGACCTCCCCTCAGCAAGACCACTGAGTGCTCCTGTAACTCATGCCCCTCACCGGGGATATAGGCAGTCACTTCCATGCCATTAGTTAATCTAACTCGGGCAACCTTCCGCAAAGCGGAATTAGGTTTCTTGGGAGTAGCCGTCGTCACCTTCAAACAAACTCCTCGTTTAAAAGGCGAAGGAGTTTTTTTGGGCCTATTCTTAAGCAAATTAAAACTCCGCCAAAGAGCCGGTGCCTTTGGTTTTTTCTTTAAGGTCTTTCTCGGTTTTTTAACTAATTGATGAATTGTCGGCATAAAAAAAATACCTCGCTTCATTAAAATAACAAATTATTATTTTAATGTCAAACCCCTGTACGAGATGGCCACAAACCCATAATTCCATAGCTACAATTTGAGGAAAGAAAAAAGCCAGCCAACTTATGTTAAACTGACTCTTTATTTAAAAGCTTAGCCGGATACGCCGTCTTAGGCGACGGTTGCATCTATTTATTATCAAGTTCTACATCTCGATAATTTCTAGGTAACCTTATGGCACCTTTATTTCCCGCTATTCCAGGTATCCCAGGGGTGCCTGGGGTGCCAGGCGTTCCACGCATAACATCTCCTTTGTCGGTTTTATAGACAAACCTATCATCTTTGTAAATTTCACCCTTATACTCTCCGTGCCATACTTCATTGTTTTCTAGTTTCCCAATATATTTTCCGGATTTTGAGAATACTCTACCATTAGAAATAAATACGATAGGGTCGCCGTTTGAATTGTATAACCATTTAGACATATTTTATATTTAATGGGCACAATTTCGCCTAATTCGTTTAAAACCGACTTTTTTATATCTTTATCCTACCACGATAATATTTATTTTCAATATTTAACACATACCTCTTATCCACAAACCGCTTACTCCATAGCGACAATTTGGGGAAAAGAAAAAAGGCCAAGCTATTTTGGCCTGACGATCTTAGCAAAAAATTATTTAATCTTTGGCCTGATGGATAACCCTTTGGGGAAAGGGAATTTCAATGCCTTCTTTATCAAAGGCGATTTTTATTCTCTTGCGTAACTCTCCTGTAACATCCCACTGCCGCAAGGGCTGGGTCTCACCCAAGATTTTTATAACAACGGCTGAATCAGCAAAATCATCAACCCTTAAAAATTCAGGCGGTTTAGTAATGTCATCCTTCCACTGGGGGTCTTTGGCTAACTGTTGACCAACCCGATTAACCACCTTAATCACTTTTTCCAAATTAGAATTGTAAGCGATGCCAATATTTAAATTGACTCGAGCAAATTCCTTAGATAAATTAGAAGCCTTTTTTATTTCCCCATTGGGAATATGATGGACCACTCCATCTAGGTCCCTTAAAATAGTCATCCGTAAATTAATATCCTCCACCAAACCACAAGTGCCATCAGCACAAACCACATCTCCTACTCGATATTGGTTTTCTAAAATTAAAAAGAGGCCAGCTAAAAAGTCTCGGACAATATATTGAGCCCCAAAACCTAAAGCTACTCCAACAATACCAGCCCCAGCTAAAAGCGGACCAATATTTATCCCTAATTCAGAAAGAATTATTAAAACCACCACCACCCAAATTAAAACTCTCAAAGCCCCATCAAAAACTTTAATCAAAGTGTCCTCTCTTTTTCTTTCCGCTTCTTTGGTCAAGAAATGGTCCGAGACAACTGCTTTTCTAATAATTTTCGCAACAAAAATTTTGCCAAAGCGACGCAACAGGTAAGCGCCAACAATAATACCGATAATTTTTATCCCATGAGCAAAGAACCAGGGGCCTAAATAATTAAGAAAGTTTTGAAAAATTTCTTGCATAAGTCTTTAGTATTTATTAATTTTATCTTTTTCCAGTATACCAAATTCAAACAAAAAGAAAAGGCCAGCTGGAAAGCTGACCTCTGAAAGGATTTCTTCTTGGCCATCTTTATCTGCCAAAACCGAAACCTAGAAGATGCGGCTTGACCCCCAGTGCCTTACATTCTTCATCGGTCATACCCGGCCAATATTTGTCAGAAGGCAGAGCGCCTGGAAGATAATCATCTCCTAGAGGCAACCACCATGGTTTTTTCTTCCTAACTTCCCTATCTTTTCTTTTTCTCTCCTTTCTCATCTTTTGCCTCC
Source organism: uncultured Candidatus Saccharibacteria bacterium (assembly GCA_964346955.1). Classification (GTDB taxonomy): domain Bacteria; phylum Patescibacteriota; class Minisyncoccia; order Portnoybacterales; family UBA2143; genus CAYFWT01. Next base: position 13,434 of record CAYFWT010000006.1, on the reverse strand, counting down.
TTAACTCTCTTCCCGAACCAGGATTAATTTTGTCTTGAATTCTTCTAGGCATTCCCTGACTTTGCTTTTACATGGCGGCAAAGGAGTACAGGATTGAAAATAGACGCCGGCCACCCCAATCGCGACAAAAGGTCCCCCAAGCAAAAAGCTTAGCCACTTGGTCATCTGATAAAGTAAGATGGATTGACTGCCAACTATCAAACAGATAAAAAGCCCCATAATTCTTATAAAAACTCCCAGCACTCTGAGCATATTGGCCGTTGGCTGATCTCCTTGATTCTTTAGAAATATCTCTTCCCATTTCTCTAATCTCCGAACCATCCATAACATAGCCGCCACATAAAAAGCAACTGTCAAACTAACTATCAAACCACTAAGTAAAGACAAAGAAGAAAAAGGAACAGCAATCCATAAGATATAACATAAAGCGGCAACTATGTAACAAATCCTGGCTAACCAGAAATTGGTTCGGCCAGTCAGCCTCTGGAACCACCAGGCAATTTTTTGAAAAACCTTATCTATCAAAAAAGCATCTAAAACAATAAATGTCCCTTTCATAGCTCACCCCCTTTGTTAAAGGACAAATTAAAACTTCCCCAATAGCTAAAATCTGAATTTCGTGGGTGGCTAGAGAGGATCGAACTCTCGATACCGCTTCCACAGAGCGGAGTTTTACCACTAAACTATAGCCACCATGCGCGCCTGGTAGGAATCGAACCCACGACCTGAGGGTTAGAAACCCTCCGCTCTATCCGCTGAGCTACAGGCGCTCGGCTTCATATTTTACCAAAAATTCTCGGAAAGTCAAAGTAAGATAGCCCTTATCACTCAAAAGGACTAGCATATCTAGTTTTCTTGACTCGAGATAAATTCTCTTCTCGAAGATTAAGATTTTCTAGAACTTCCTCCAGGGTTTCCTGGTCAATAGCTACTTCTTTGCCCTGGGACTCTGGCCTAGCTCTTACCGCTAAATAAATATATTGGTAATAAATGAAAGCATTAAAACAAATTAATAAAATAAAAATTATCACCAAAATCCAGCGGTAATACTTAGTCAAAAAATTATATATTTTCTTTGGTGAAATTTCTTTAATAGGCAACTTCATTACACAAACTTGCCATCCTGAACGAAGCGGCAGCGGAGTGAAGGATCCCGTAGAATATTCACGGGATTCTTCGCCCGCCTTCGGCGAGCTCAGAATGACACCTCATTGGGTATAAACCTTAATCCCTAAGACAGTTTCCAAGCTTCCCGTCTTTAAGCCAGGACTAAATCTATCTAATCCTCTCTCCCCCAATCTTTTAATAGTCAAACTCTCTATTTCTATCAACCGATAAGGCGGGTAGGGATTATTTTCTAAATTAGCTAAAAAAAGAAGCAAACTCGAGAAATCGCCCCAAAGGGAAATGCGGAAAATAAGAAAAGACTCCTCTTCGTCTTTAGTTAGCTGGGCAAAAGACTTAGCTGCTCTAATCTCAAAAATATTACCAGTTTGTTGAGCAATCTTTTCTAGGGTAGAGATAAAACCGACTGCCTCTCCAGTATCTAAAAACGCCTCCTCAAGAGTTAACAAATCAGTTTGTCTTTCTTGATATTTCTCCTCTAATTCTTTAGCCAAAGATTCTCGCCAATCTAACCCCATCAGAGCTTCTTGGTTTTGTAGATACTGACGAGAAGTAGCTTTAATTTTACCAACTAAAGAAGGGGCAGCCAGCCAAACAAACAGGACTAGAATAACTAAATCTAGACTTAAAAAGAAAAGAAGTTTTTTTTGGGAAGAAGGAATCATTAAAGGGACTACCCTGTTCTCTTAATAAAATACAGAGGAAACAACAAAACATTATTTAAGGTGCAGGGTAAAATTAAAATCGATATCACTTTTTTTAAGTAGATTGGACAAAGGTGCTTCTACTTCAACAAAGAAAGGGCTTTCTTCTAACGAATCTTGGAAAGTAAGAAGATTATCCCGCGTATTAGCCCAGCCGCTTAAATAAATCTGATTTTCCGCTAATTGATAAGAAAAACTAGTTAAATAAATTCTCCCAGGAGTAAGCTCGGCCATCTCCTCCAAAAGAGGCACCCAAAGAATTAAGTCTTTCTGTTTAAGGTGAATTTGACTAAGCCGGCTATTAGCTTGTTTAATTTTTTTCTCAATTTCTACTAAGCGCTGTGCTTTGGGATCACTTTGTCTAATCTCTATCAATCTATTCTGAGCCCGCAAAAGAATAGACAAATAGAAAAAAGTGCTTGCCAAAAGCAAGGTAAAAATAATCAAAAAAGCTAAAAACCAAATAGATAAAGAAGTTACTAAGCGAGTAAGGTTAGCCAATTCTGCTTCTTTTTTCTCTTGGGGTGGCAAAAGATTAAGTTCTAACATTACCTCTTAAAACTTTAAATATTATCAAAGGCTTCTTTTTTCAGGCTTGGCTTCTCTTAAGGCTAAGCCGATGGCAGTCGTGTAAGATAAGGATTCTTTTTTGGATAAAGAAGCTCCTTTTAGAGAATCCAAACGACTCCGTTTTTTTACCAAGGGGACATTGATTAAGGGATCACCCAAGCGAACTGGTAATTTTAACTTCTGACTAAGAAAAAAAGGTAAGTTAAACAAGAGAGAGTCCCCACCACAAAGTAAAACCTGAGCAATTGCCCCATCAGGGCCATGGATATGGGTAGCATGGTCATGATAAAAAGATATATAATCTTGAATTTGTTTAGCTAACTCCTTAATCATCGGCGCTAAAGCCCGATAGACTTTCCCTTTTTTCTTAGCCTCGTCTAGGCCAATTTTAATCTTTAACTGGGTAGCTCCTGCCTCATCTACTCCTAAATTTTTCATAATCAGTCGAGAAAGCTGTTGACCAGAAATAGTAATATGAGAAGTAAAACGGATAGCCAAAGCTGAGAAAATAACAAAATTAGTTCCGGTCATCCCCAAATCAACAATGATGGTCGGCTTAAGGTTATGAGGATTCATTAAACTATTGACCACCGCTATTGATTCTGGCTCTAAGGCAACTGGCTCAAGACCACTTTTTTTCAAAACATTCAAATAACTATCAACCAAGGGCCGCGGTGAAGCAGCAATTAAAATGTCCAAGTGGTCAAGGTGATTAAAAACAGGCTTAATAATTTGCCAGTCTAAATAGACTTCTTCAATATTTAAAGGAATATGATTCTCAGCTTCCCATTTAACTGCTTCCTCAATCTCTGTCTCTTTCATCGGTGGTAGTTGAATGACTCGAATAAAAACTTTCTCTTCTGGTAAATTACAGATAACTCGCCGGCCACCAAGTGGCTCTCCTTTTACTTTCTGTAGAGCTTCCTTAAGAATGTTGACTAATGTTTCCTCTTTTTTTATCTCTCCTCCCTCAACTAAGCCAGCCGGTATTCTCTCTTTAATAAAGCTAGCTAGAGATAGTTTTCCTTTTCTTTCTTTAAGTTGGACAATTTTAAGAGAAAGGTCACTTAAATCCAATCCGAAGGCTAGTTTTTTTGAAAATTTAAACATTCTTTGCCCTCCGTCATTCTGAGGCGAAGCCGAAGAATCCCGAGCGAATACCACGAGATCCTTCGGTCGTCCGCCAGCCGGCGAACTCCCTCAGGATGACAGTAATATCCTATTGTCATTTTACCACTTTTCAATTTATCAACCAAGCTTTCTTTTCAAACTAACAAAATAAACTACTAAAAATACCCCCAAACTGTCAATTAAAACATCGGAGAGAGCTCCTACTCTACCACTAATAAAAGTCTGATGGTATTCGTCAGCAAGAGCGTATAAAACAGCTAAAACAATAGCCAAAACCAAAATTCTTTTTTTAGTTAATTGATGTCCTTTTAAAGCTCGGCATAAAAGTAAAGTTAAAACAGCATATTCTGAAATATGAACTAACTTGCGTAAGAAAAAATCCCATGAACCAGGTAAACTTGATTTAAGCTCTGGTTGATGGGAAAGGAGAAAAATAAAGCCAGCCCATAAAAAAACCAAAACCCAGTTTTTTATTTTTACCTCCATAAAAAATAAGCCGTGTTTTTAGTTTAGCATAATCACGGCTTATTGACGATTCTTTTAGGGTGTTCCTTTATTCCAGAAATAGCTCTATAATCTGTTGGTCTATTCTCAGGGAGAGCACAGAAATTTGCCGAGTCTTTTCTTTAAACTTCCTTAGCTCGGCAGCCGCTATTTCCTTCTTATACTTAAGAGGAATCTCATCAATCGTCTTATCTTGTTCTAAAAAACAGAATATTCCTTGAAGCTGAGTGATAACCTTATCCAAATCACTTGAAACTTCTTCCCATTTCATTGGATCCATCGTCATCCCTCCTTTTTTAAAATAGTTAATCAAAGAATCCCATCTCCTAAATTAGCTTTGCCCGCCGATTCGGCTCCCAGCCCTCCAAGCGACCTCTCGTCGTCCGAGCTATCTCGCCTATTTTATAACCAAAAGAAGAAATTTTATGACCTTTGTTCTGAATTTCTCTAAGCCGTTCAATTAATTCTGAAGGATTCCCTCTCGAGCCTTTAAGAAATGTCATTGCCTCCTCTTCTCTTAACAGCCTTTCCATCTCCTCTAAGGCGTTAATCACTATATCACAACCATCGATAGCTTTGTCGTAAATTGCCGAGCCTTTCTTGCTTTTTCTTGAGCCCATAACCCTTCCTCCTTTCTAATAGATTAATCATTAAAGGAACTTCATTTTTCAAAATATTTTAAAAACTCTGTTAAGGAACGAGTATTTAAAATATCTTTCTTTTGAGCCCAACCACGCCGGGCTACCGCCACCCCCAACTCCATCATCGGCAAATGAACAGCACTATGAGCATCAGTGCCAATGGTTATTTTAACCCCAGCTTCGACGGCCTGACGAACATCCGTATCTTTTAAATCTAATCTATCTAAATGAGCATTAATCTCTAAAGCTGTTTTAGTTTCTTTAGCCGCTTTGAAGATTTTTTCAAAGTCTAATTGATAACCCTCTCTTCGATGAATCAGCCGTCCCGTCGGATGAGAAATAATATCAACCTGAGGATTATTAATTGCCCGGAGCATTCTTTTAGTCATATCGGCCTTACTCATCTTAAAACCAGAATGAACCGCTGCCAAGACCACATCTAATTTAGCCAAAACCTCATCTTCAATAGCTAAGCTACCATCATCTTTAATATCAACTTCACAACCTTTTAAAATTTTAATTCCTGAAAGACGCTTATCTACTTTATCTATTTCTGCCATTTGTTTCAAGAGCCGTTTCTCATCCAGACCATTGGCTATTTTTAAAAAACCCGCGTGGTCAGTAATGACCACATATTGATAGCCCATTTTCTTAGCGGCCTTAGCCATTTCTTCAATGGTATCCACCCCATCACTCCAAGTAGTATGACACTGACACTCTGTTTTAATATCATCATAATCAACTAATTTTGGCAAGCCCTTAGGTTTACCTTGGGCCTCTCGAAGGGCTGCCTCAATCTCCCCAGTGTTAGTTCTTATTTCTGGCTCGATATAGGGGAGGCCAATCGCTTGATAAACTTTTTTTTCTGTCCGACCGGCTATTCTTTGTTTTTTCTTAAAAACACCATACTCATTCAATTTTAATCCTTTCTGTCGAGCAATTCGCCGGGTTAAAATATTATGGTCCTTGCTGCCAGTAAAATATTGAAGAGCTGCTCCAAAACTCTCTCTCTTAATTACCCGCAAATCACAATCAACGCCCATTTTTAATCTAACTGAGGATTTAGTTGGCCCTTTAGCCCAAACCTTGACCACCTCAGGCATGGCCACAAAAAAATCCATTACTTTAGCTGACTTTGATGAGGTAATTAAAATATCAATATCACCAATGGTTTCTTTCATTCGCCTAAGGGACCCAGCCATACTAATTTTTCCCACCTCAGGTAATTCCTCAAGGTGATTAATAATCATTCTGGTCACCGGCAAAATTAAACCAAGTAAAAATCGCCCTTTGCTGGCTTTGACAAAAGCAATACCTTGCAAGATATTCTTTTCACTTTTCTCGCCAAACCCCTCTAAACCCCTTATTTTACCTGCCTTAGCTGCCTTCTCTAAATCTTTAATATTTCTAATCTTTAATTTTTTGTAAAGGTCCTTAATTTTTCTTGAGCCCAGACCTTCAATAGCCGTTAAGGATTCTATATCAACTGGACATTCTTTTTTAAGTTTTTGATAATCCTTTATCTGGCCAGTTTTAATAAATTCCTCAATTCGCTGGGCAATGCCTTTACCCACTCCGGGAATTTTCTCTAAGGCCGCCAAGCCACCCTCCTGATAAATCTCAGCGACATCCTTTTCCAAAGATTCTAAAACCCGCGCTACTTTCTCATAAGCGCGGGGTTTAAAAGCCACCTCCTTCATATCAAGTAAGTCAGCTATTTGATAAAAAATCTGGGCGAGTTCGAGATTTCTCATGGAATTTTATAAATTAGGGACAAGGACTGTATTTTAGGGACAGTCCCTAAGGGACAGTCCTTAAGGACTGCTATTTGGGGACTGTCCCTGGGGGACAGTCCTTATTCTTTGGAAGGGAAAGGTTCCGTGTCTTTAACCACTAAGAGCCGCGGTGTCTTTTTATCTTTGGGCATCATTTCTTTGTAAATTAAAAGAGGTAAAAAGGCGCTCAACAGAATGAAAATGCCTACCCCAATAAAAAGAATATTAAAGCCAAAATAGTGAGCCACCAAACCGCCTAGCCCACCAGCAATTCCTGCCCCTAGACCAGTTAAAGAGCTTCTGGTACTCCATTCAAAAGCTTCCTTACCTTTATCAATATGCCTGGTGAAAATAGCCGTATAACCTGGCACGTTCATGCCTATGCCAATAGCATAAATTACTTTCAAAGCATAAATATGCCAGGGCAAGCGAGCAAAGAGATAACCAAAAATAGCCAAAGCCGCTAAAATATTACCAATAATTATAAACCAAAGGTCATCTTTTTCTCCGTGGTTTCTATCTAAATATTTGCCAAAAGGAATAACCACCAATGACTTAACTACAAAATAAATAGCTGCCGCATAACCAGCTACTTTAATATTGCCCCCTTGAATCTGGTTAGTTAAAAAGATAGCAAAAATCGGTGTAACAAAACCAGCCCCGGTAATTAAATAAACGTCGGAGAGGATTAAAATCTTAATCACTCTATTGATATTGATTCTCATATCTTCTTTATTATACTAAACTCCTTCCAACAACACTTTTAGATAGACCCTTTCTTATTCTTTGGGATGGGGCGGCTGGACACTTTTAGCCACCAAGACCTTCGGTTTTTCTCTGCTTTTAGGAAATATTTCTTTGGTAATTAAAAGAGGCAATAAACCGCTAACCAGATAAAAAATAGATACCCCGATAAAAAGAACCATGAAACCAAGATGATGAGCAACTACCCCTCCCAAAGCTCCAGCCACCCCAGTTCCCAAAGAAAGTAAAGCACTTCTGGTCCCCCATTCAAAAGCTTCCTCACCTTTATCAATATGCCGAGTAAACATTGCTGTGAAGGCCGGGATATTCATGCTCATGCCAATGGCATAAAATATTTGCAAAAGATAAATGTGCCAAGGTAAACTAGAGAAAATATATCCAAAAATAGCTAAAGACCCTACAATATTGCCGATAATCAGGAACCAAAGGTCATCTTTTTCTCCGTGGTTTTTATCTAAATACCTGCCAAAAGGAATAGTGGCGATTGATTTAGTAATCCAATAAATAGCTGAAGCATAGCCAGCTACTTTGACATTACCGCCTTGAATTTGGCTGGTTAAAAAAATGGCAAAAACCGGCGCCATAAACCCCCAGCCAGTAAATAAATATATATCAGAAAGTATTAAAACTTTAATGACCTTGTTGATTCTCATCTCAACTTTATTATACTAAACTCTTCCCAACAACAAAACCCCCTTGCGCAGGGGATTTTGTTGTGTTCAATAACAGTTAATATTATTGACCGTATAATGTCTGAATACCGACATTATCACCGTCACCTAATTCTGTCTTTACGCCTATATAACGCCAATACATAACATTATCTTCGCACTCAACATCGTACAAATCATCTAATCCGGCCCCGTGACCGAATTCGTGTAAGACAACGGTGTCTAAGTCAACTGAACCAGGGAAGTAATCTGTGTCAAACATGATGTCGTATTCGTAGATATCCTTTCCCCTATACCAGAGTGCGGCAACTGCTATTACACCGGGCTCTGAATAATCTCCATAACTTATTGAGTTTACATAGTCATACTCTCCCCATGGATAATCTCCAGATTCTCCGCTTCCAAATATTGTGGCAGAAGTGGCAGCATTCCAGACACCAGTTGCCCAGGCCGAAGCTGTACCCAGTCCTGAATCATTGTAAGAATAATTCTCTAGCCAATTCCAATGTGGTTTTGCCCCAGAGAGAAAACCATAGCAAGTAGTGATTGGCTCCTCTGGTGGTTCTTCTCCTCCATTCTTACAATCACCACACCATCCTTTCTCATCAGAGTCACAGACTCCATTATTATTACATGGCTTATCTTTTTGGAATCCTGGCGCAAATCTAATGAAAACTATCTTGTTTAAATCCTTTTCTGAAGGCTGAGGAAATGGCACGGGAGTTTTTTCTCTTGCTTTATCAACTCCTCTATTTTCTGGTAAAGCCAAAGCCACACCGACTGTTAAAACAGTTGCTATTACGGCAATAAAAATTGCCAAACCTAAGGTATTTATTTTTTTCATATATTTCTATACACCCCCTTTCTTAAGGTTGGATATTTCTCTTAATATATTAATCTTTTTTAACTATTTGTCAAGGTTACCAAGGCGAGCTACTACTGTGGCTGATTGAATCACTGGTCTGGCCATCTAAAGGATATTCCTGACCACCTTTGGTTACTTGATTAACCGTAAAAGTAAGGGTGCCGCTGGCTCTAATAAAGCTGGTTCTAAAACTGACTTGGCCACTGCTATTGGTCGTTCCAGAGACACTACCACTATAAGCACCGCTCCAAGCTCCTTTTACAGTGGCTCCTTCAATTAATGAACCGCTAGCATTGTTTCCTCTCACCGTCACCGTAGCGGTCACTCTCCACCACCGCCAGATGGTTTGCTTAGAAAGACCAATATTTAACCAGGCAGTTGGTGTTGCTGGTACTTCACTAATGGTCACAATGGCCGTATCTTGGTCAGTTAAGCTACCATTATCAGTTACCGTCAGAATAACTGTATAGGTACCGGCTGTTGAATAAACATGAGAAGTAGTCACTCCAGTATCATCATCTCCATCATCAAAATCCCAATGATAACTAACAATGGAACCATCCGGGTCAGCAGAACCAGACCCATCAAAATTTATTGTATCACCAACATAAGCTGATTTATCAGAACCAGCATTAGCGGTGGGAGCTTGATTAGCTAAAACAGTCACCACTACCCCATCACTACCAATAGCTCCTTCATTGTCAGTCACTGTCAAAGTAACATTATGAGTGCCTACTGAAAAACCATAATTAATAATAGCCGTATTGCCTAAAACAGTGGCTCCTTCTTTCCATTGATAAGAAGAAATAGTCCCATCTGGGTCATAAGAACCAGAACCATCTAAGGTAACAAGTTCAGAGCCTGTCCCATCATCATCAGAAACAGTTTGATTAGAGCCAGCATTAGCAATAGGTGAATCATTTTCATTATCCACTGTAACACTTATTGAATCACTGGCTGTTTGAGGAGCCGTGTCAGTAGCGGTGGCTTTAATAGTATGACCCCCATCAGAAATACTAGTACTATTCCAGGAAACACTATAGGGAGAAGTATTATCTATACCAATCGAACCTCCATCAACAAAGAACTCAACTTGAGTTACTCCATTATCATCAGAAGCATTAGCAGTAATGGTGACTGTTCCCGAAACAGTGGCTCCATTCAAAGGCGAAGTAATATTAACTGCTGGAGGATTATCAACTGGTACTGGTGGCCCAGGACTATAACCTAAAGCAGCGGCAGCATTAACTAATCCCCAGCCATAAGTATTATCGCGACCAGCTGTCCCTAAATCATCGGCTGTACTCTCTAAAACAGTCCGCACTCCATCAGGTGTTGAAGCATTACCATTAGCTAAAACCAAAGCGGCTACCCCAGAAACATGAGCAGTGGCCATGGAAGTTCCTTCCATAAAGTAATAGCCCCAGGTAACTCGCCAATATCTTCTATATAAAGTCTGCTGGAGAATTCCATCACCATAACCATCATTATTTTGGTCTAAATCTGAGTTACCGCCCGGAGCAACTAAATCTAAGCTAGGACCACGATTAGAATAAGGAGCTATATTCTCATCATATTGAGTCGCTCCCACAGTAATAACATAATCATCATAAGCAGCTGGATAATTAACACTGGAAGAACCGCTATTACCAGCTGCTGCCAGCACGACTACTCCATGATTGTAGGCATAAGCCACGGCATCTTCTAAAACCTGACCAGGTGAGGAACCACCTAAACTCAAATTAATCACTTGAGCGCCATGGTCAGCTGCCCAACGAATCCCATCAGCCACATCAGAATAACTTCCACTGCCATATCTATTTAATACTTTAACTGGCATCAAACAAGCATTAAAAGCTATCCCAGCTACTCCATGATTATTGTTAGTACTCTGAGCTACTGTGCCGGCGATATGAGTGCCGTGACCATTATCATCACTGGGATTGCTATCGTTATAGGCAAAGTCATAACCAGCCACAAAACAGGTATCAGTCAAATCCGAACCTTGGCTAATCCCTGAATCAACAACCGCTACGGTTACTCCTGAGCCAGTTGAAATATTCCAAGCTGTTTCCAGATTAACCCCTCCATAAGCTGAATTATCTAAATGCCACTGATAAGAATAGTAAGGGTCATTGGGCGTCATCAAAGCATAAGCAATATAGTTTGGCTCAACATATTCAACATCTTTTCTTTTTAGATACTCGGCCAGTTTTTCCCCTACTTTCCCTTGGGGTACCTTAATTACTCGAAAGGGTCTGACATCTCCTTTAAACTTAACCACAATCTCATCTTGAACATATTTTCCCTTAAGCAAATCTTTTATTTCCGGCACCTCGGGCATTTCTGGCATCTCGGGCATTTCTGGCCTCTCAGGCAAATCAAAATTAGATTTAATTTCTAGGTTACTAAAATTAAAGGCTCCTCCTACTCCGATTGGTCCAGCCAAAACAGTCAAAGTAGCCAAACCAACAATTAAATTTATTTTTATTTTTCTCATATAATTTATGTCCTGAGTGAGGGTAAAGGACTCAGGCAATAATATCTATCTAAAATAAAGGAGCCTCCGCTCCCTTATTAAATCTTTACTTCTATATTGCCCTTATTTCGAAATCGTGTCAAGCCCCGTTAGAAGTAAATCGCCTTAGGCGATTGCCGTTCCGCCTTTAGCGGAACGGACTTCTAACGAGGCAAGCCCAGGCCTCTTTTAATCTTCCGATGAATCATCTAGCGAACCATCCTCAGAAATTGAGTCATCCTCTGGAATAGCTGCTTCCTCTGGTTCTATTCCCTCATCTAAATCAGCCTCTGGCTCTTCTGGTTCAGTTGGCTCTGGTTCGTCAGCTGGTTCTGGCTCTTTAACTGGCTCAGGTTCCTCAATCTCTTCAGTATTTTCCGGCGCTTCATCTGCCTGAGCTCCTAATTCATTAATAATTATTTCTTCAGTTGTGGTTGCCTCAATAACTACTTTCTCGGTGGTTGTTGCCTCAATCATTTCTTCAATTATCTCCTCTGTGGACGAAGCCATTTCCAACGTAGAAGAAGCTATTTCTAATTGTTCTTCTAATCCTGACTCTGTTTCTTCTTCTATTTCAGCAACTGTTTCTTCAAGAGGTGGTCCTCCTTCCTCAGGTGTCAATGGAATTAGCCTCTCCTCAGGAGTTAATTCCACAAAGTTATCCTCTGGCTCAATCTTTTCCTCCTCAGATGTTTCTTCTTCTAAAATATCTTCTATAATATCTCCTTCAACGACATCCTCAATAACAGGTTCCTCGCTTTCAACAAAGAATCTTGAGCAAATATTACCAACTAATCCTTCATCAGTAACCATCTCTTCTTGAACAAGCCTGCCGTTATAGCCTTCTCCACTTAAGGGAAGCTGGGGAAAACTATAATCTTCAAAATCATCATCTGATAATTGAAGACCACATTGGGGAGCAGCTGTATCCAAATCTGCGAAATCGCTAAGCTGGTCTTTGAGATAACCTTGATAACGCTGGCTTAAGGCGTTACCGGCAATCAAATCAGAGAAGAAAGAGCTTAAATCATGAATGTCTGTAAGATAACTCCTCATATTCCGTCTAACTCGGCAACCCTCTCGGCTTCTTGATAATTCAAAACTCCTTCTAGTAACAAAAGTATGTTCTCCTTGAGGATGATTACTGATGGTCACCCGTAATTCATTTCTTGTAGCCAGACAGTATGAAGGAACTCCTTCGGGCAACTCAAATGTTCCAGAATAGAAAAATCTTTGATACTGGCCACTATTAACAGGAATAATTGAGGGAATATTAGTAGTAATATTACTGTCTGTCTCTTGCCAAGGATTATTCCCTTTGAGCTTATACCAAACCACATCAGTCTTCCCAGTAACATTAGCTGGATTCTCCCCAGTATTTTTGATAAAAATATCACCAAAAATAGAATAACTCCCATCTGGCCTCAGGCAGACAGCTAAGACTCTTTTGCAAAGACAAAGACTGGTTTTGCCATCAGGCTTGGCCACTATCCTGGCTGTCACGTTAATGACATGAGCTTCAAAAGCACTAAAAATCTGGGTCTGGCTAATAATCAAAACAACTGCCAAGAACAGACAACTAACTGCTTTCAAAGCAAACCTCAAATAATCCTTTGCTCTAGAAGGCTTTTTAATCACTCTTATCGGAATCACTCTAGCGATAGGTATTTCTATTTCTTTCTGGTACTCATTCATGATGCTTTATATTTTTGAACAAAAATACTAATCATCCCCAAATAGGGAATTCTCAAGGGCTTATTTTTCAAATTAACCACTCGGCCAATAACCTGTCCGTATTCAACTGGACTATCGTTGGCATTATTAGCATCACCCTTGGTTACCAAAGTACTTACATTTAATTTAACTATCCGGTGAATAGTAAATCCTCTGGGATTCTGATAAACCACCACATCCCCTACCTCAAGTTCTCCTTTATCAACTGCTTGAATCAAAACCAAATCCCCTTTCTTTAAAGCCGGCCACATTGAACCAGAGGTAATTGAGGCCATAGGATATTCTGTCTCTAAAACAAAAGTTAAAATTTGCGGAATACCATAAATCAGAGCTATTAAAATAGCTAAATAAACAAACCAGCTAATAATACTTTTTAGAAATTTTCTTTTTTCCATATTTATTAGAGTATTTTTGGCAAACGGAAAATAATG
>CAYFWT010000005.1:0-24564 GCA_964346955.1 uncultured Candidatus Saccharibacteria bacterium | reverse complement strand
AAGCAGCTGATGCTGTCGATGCCGTCTTAGATACTATAAGCAAGGCTCTATCTGGGGGAGATAAAATTACCTTGACCGGTTTTGGTACTTTCAGCGTCTCTAAAAGGTCAGCTCGGATGGGGGTTAATCCTCGAACTGGTGCTAGAATTAGGATTCCGGCGACCAAGGTGCCTAAGTTTAAGGCTGGCAAATCCCTCAAGGAAGCAGTTAAATAAGGTACTGAATTTGCTTTCGAAAGCATAATATAAAAAGGCAAAAGGTAAGAACCTTTGTGCCTTTTTATTATGGAGCGGGCGATGGGAATCGAACCCACGTCATCAGGTTGGAAACCTGAGGCTTTGCCATTAAGCTACACCCGCCTATTAATCTCTGTCGGGGCGACTGGATTCGAACCAGCGATCTTCGGCTCCCAAAGCCGACGCCTTAAACCACTAGGCCACGCCCCGCTAAACTCCAGCTTATCTCATAATCTTTGACAAGTCAATCTTCTGACCTAACAAATTTGGCTTGTTTTTTTTATTATGCTATACTTTTTATAGATACTCCATAATTATTAAACAAATCTATTCTATGGCGAGAAAAAAAACTTTCCATCAATTAAATGTCATTAAAGAATGTAAAAAATATAGCTTGTCTATTTGGGAATGCCCCAGTTTTTTGATTATTTTAACTGGACTGATTACTGTCCTGGCTATGTTAGCCACTTATTTTATTGCTATCGAATATGCCGACCCGATGATAGTTGCTCTGATCGTTATTAGTGTAACTGCTGTTTTACTTGTCATTAGCTATCTCATTGTTCAGGGATTTGAAAAATTAGCCGAAGCTAATCGTCTCAAATCTGAATTCGTCAGTATTGCTTCTCATCAACTCCGTAGTCCCTTAACCGGCATTAAATGGGCAATTGCCTTAATGATGAGCGAACAAACTGGAGATTTAAGCAAAGAACAACTAGACAGGCTAGAAACCATAAAAGAGAGCAATCAACGAATGATTAATTTAGTCAATGATTTGCTTAATGTTTCTCGGATTGAACAAAGGCGGCTAGGTTTAAAGCCTGAAAAAATTTCTCTAGAAAAAATACTCCGAGAGTTAATAGAAGAATATACTTTGTTAGCCAAAGCCAAAAACGTTAACGTTTCTTTAGAGACAGGTAAAAATCTTCCTTCAATTTCAATTGATCCTCAAGGGATAAAGTTGGTTCTTCATAATTTAATTGATAACGCCATTAGATATACCAAAGGAGGAGGTCAAGTAGGACTCAGGTTATTTAAGAGGAGTAGGTTCATTAGATGTGAAATCGAAGACAATGGGGTAGGCATTCCCAAAGAGGACCAGAAAAAAATTTTTCAAAAATTCTTTCGCAGTCAAAACGTGATGAAATACCAAACCGAGGGGACTGGCTTAGGTTTATTTATTGCCAAAGCAATCATTAGGGGCTCTAAGGGAAATATTGGCTTTCGAAGCCAAGAAGGAAAGGGTTCAACTTTTTGGATTGAATTACCTATTAAGTAATGAATTATGAATCAAGAATTATGAATCAAGAATAAAAAGCGTGATTCATGAATCATTATTCATGATTCTAAAACCATGAAGACAATTTTATTCATCGAAGACGAGCCTACTTTGCAGAAATTAGTCGGTGGATTCCTAGAGAAAGAGGGCTATCAAGTTATCAGTGCCCTCGATGGAGAAGCTGGTCTGAAGTTAGTAAAAAAAATGAAGCCTGACCTAATTCTTTTAGATTTAATTTTACCCAGAAAGGATGGCTTTGCGGTCCTTGAAGAAGTAAAGAAGAACGGAGCCACCAAAGATATCCCGGTTATCATTTTAACTAATTTAGAAGGCAGTGGCGATGTAGAAAAAGCACTTTCTTTAGGAGCAACTACTTATCTAGTCAAAGCTAACTACGAATTAGAAGAAGTGATTAAGAAGATCAAGGAAACCCTCGGTGAATAAATTTCCAATTATCAATTTTCAATTTTCATTAAATTAATAAATTTTCAATCTTCAAACATTTACTATTTAATAATTGGAAATTGAATCATTGAAAATTGATTGGAAATTGGAAATTGAAAATTATTTTATGAGGGTTGAGGATTCACAACTTAAAGCCTTCGCCCTTGATACAGGACTAATCAATAAAGAGAAATTAGCCCGGGCTGAAAAAAAAGCAAAGAGAACCAACCAGAAATTGGCTCAAATTTTAATTAAAGATAAAGTCATTACTCAAGAGCAATTAAATAAGCTTCAAGCCTATATCTTAGGTATTCCCTTTGTCAATTTAGAAAAAGAGACTATCCCCAAAGAGATTCTCCAAATTATCCCTGAACCAATTGCCCGACGACACCATATTATCCCCTTTCGGAAAAAAGGCCAAGAACTGGAAGTAGCTATGCTCGATCCAGAAGACCTTCAGACTATTGAGTTTATTAAGAAAAAATCCAACCTTACAATTTTGCCCCGGTTAACTAACTTAGCCAGCATCAGAAATGTTCTTAAACAATATCAGAAAAGTTTAGAAGCAGAATTTGGTGAATTAATTAAAGACGAAGCTAAAATAGTTCCGGTTCTGGAGAAAGAACAAGAAGAAAGCAAAGAAGAATTAGAAAAAGCAGCCGAACAACTACCAATTATCAAAATTGTTGATACTCTTTTAAAACACGCCATCCTGCAGCAGGCCTCAGATATTCATATTGAGCCCCTAGAAAAAGAAATGGTCGTCCGTTATCGAATTGATGGTATCTTGCATGATGCTATGATCTTACCCAAAAAAATCCACCCTGGCGTGATAGCTCGAATCAAGATTCTTTCTAACTTAAAATTAGATGAGCGCCGCCTACCCCAAGATGGCCGTTTTAAAATTGAAACTGAGGAATACAAAATCTCTTTTCGAGTCTCAATTTTACCAGTTTATGATGGAGAAAAAATTGTCCTACGCCTTTTGCCCGAAGAGGCTAAAGGATTAACTCTAGAAAAATTGGGCTTAAGAGGTCAAGCCCTTGAGGCAATCCATCAAAACATTAAAAAGCCAAACGGCATGATTTTAGTTACTGGGCCAACCGGCTGTGGCAAAACCACCACTCTTTATACCATGATGGATATTCTTAATGAGCCAGGGGTTAACATCGCCACCATCGAAGACCCCATCGAATATCGCATGCCCCGAATTAATCAAACCCAAGTCAAGCCAAAAATTGGCCTGGCCTTTGCTAACGGGCTACGGGCCTTACTTCGCCAAGACCCAGACGTTATTATGGTTGGGGAGATAAGAGATAACGAAACAGCCAACTTAGCTATTAATGCTGCTTTAACTGGCCATCTTGTCCTTTCTACTTTACACACCAACAGCGCGGCCGGCGCTTTTCCTCGTTTAATTGATATGAAAGCAGAGCCATTTCTAATCGCCTCCACCACCAATATTATTATGGCTCAGCGGCTAGTTCGTCGCCTTTGTCCGGAGACAAAACAAAAATATAAGCTAACTACTGGCGAGATAAAAAGCCTGGAAGAACAATTTAACCTTGAAAGAGTTCTTCAGATTCTAAAAGAAGAGAAACTCGTTAGACCAAAAACTAGTTGGTCGGGTATAGAATTTTACCGACCAGGCAAATCAAAAGAGTGCCCTGATGGATACAAAGGCCGCATTGGCATTTTTGAAGTCCTCGAGGTGGAGGAGACGACCGAAGACCTAATCATCACCGAAGCTGTCTCTGATAAAATCGAAAAACAAGCTAAAAAAGAAGGCATGCTCACCATGGTAGAAGATGGCTTTATTAAAGTTGCCCAAGGAATTACCAGCATCGAAGAGGTCTTAAGAGTAACCCAAGAATAATAAAAAATCACAAATTACAAATCACAAATTCCAAACAAATCTCAAATTACAAATTCAAAATCACAGACAGTTTGTAATTTGTAATTTAGTGCTTGTAATTTGTTTGTGATTTGGTGCTTGTAATTTGGAACTTTTCTGCCTACCTACCTTTATACCGCCAAAACTAAAGAAGGGGAGACCAAAACCGGAACCCGAGAGGCCGCTGATAAACATGAGTTGGCCGGGGTTTTGCGTGAACAAGGATTAGTTTTAATTTCAGCTGAGGCAGCTAAGGAGACAAGACGGGCTGACTACTTTAATTTAAGAAGGATGTTCCAGGTATTCGGACGAATTCCTCTAGTTGAAAAAATGGTTTTCAGCCAACAGCTATCGGTGATGATTAGAGCTGGCCTCTCCCTCAATCAAGCTCTCAAGGT
Source organism: uncultured Candidatus Saccharibacteria bacterium (assembly GCA_964346955.1). Classification (GTDB taxonomy): domain Bacteria; phylum Patescibacteriota; class Minisyncoccia; order Portnoybacterales; family UBA2143; genus CAYFWT01. Next base: position 20,313 of record CAYFWT010000005.1, on the reverse strand, counting down.
CTTAGCCGCCCAAACTAAAAGTTATAAATTTGAAAAAATTATTAATAAAATCGAGCAAGATCTCCGGCGAGGTGAGCCCTTTAGCGAGTCTTTAGCCAAATATCCTAAAGTTTTTAATGAATTATATGTCAATATGATCCGAGTTGGCGAGACCGGCGGTAACTTAGATAAAGTCTTAGAAATTCTATCCGAGCAAATGAGAAAAGACCTTGAATTAATTAGACGAATCAGAGGAGCAATGATGTATCCAACAGTCATTGTTATCGCCATGGTTGGCATAGGCACCATGATGATGATTGTGGTTGTTCCTAAAATAACCGAAATCTTTGTAGAACTGAATGTAGAACTACCTTTGACTACTCGAATAATTATTGGCCTAAGTAGCTTTCTTCAAGATCATTTAATCTTAAGCTTAATAATTCTTGCTACCTCCATTTTCTTAATTAAATTGATTTTAAAAATTAAAATAGTTAAAAGCATAATCCATAGAATCTATCTCCATCTACCAGTTCTAGGCTCTCTAATTAAAAAAATTAATTCCGCCCGCCTGGCCAGAACTTTTAGCTCTTTAATTAAAAGTGGAGTGGCCATTGTCAAAGCTCTGGAAATTACTGCTGGCACCTTAGGCAACGTCCATTTCAAAAAATCTTTAATTAATTCAGCTGGTCAAGTTCAAAAAGGAAAAGATTTAAGTAAGAGTTTAGCCGAATATAAAAATCTTTATCCACCAATGGTTATTCAGATAATCCAAGTTGGCGAGGAAACAGGTAGCCTGGTCGATACTCTGGTAACCTTAGCTAGCTTTTACGAACACGAAATCGATAATACAACTAAAAATTTGTCTTCTATTGTTGAGCCAATTGTAATGATTTTACTCGGAGCAGCCGTAGGCTTCTTTGCTGTCTCAATGATTCAGCCTATGTATTCAATGATGGGAGCCCTCTAAAAATTTTTAATTTTTAATTTAAAAAAAGCAGTTCTAGTAGCAGGAGCTGTTTTTTTGTGATAAAATATAAATAATGAAGTCTCCAAACCAAAAAGGCTTTACCCTAATAGAGGTTTTAACTGTCACCTTTATTATCGTCCTTCTAGTAACCATCAGTATTCTTAGCTATCGCTTTTTTGAACGAGGCACCGAGTTAGAAAGTGTTGCCCAAGAGATTCTGGCCACCCTTAAACTTGTCCAAACTAAAACCCTGGCTTCAGAAGAAGCCTCCCAATATGGCCTCCATTTTGAAAATGATAGATACGTTTTGTTCAAGGGAAACCTCTATCAGCCAGGGGACCCTGATAACAAAATATATCAGTTACCTAGTCGCCTAGAAATTTACAATATTAACTTATCCGACGGCGGGAACGATGTTATTTTTAAACGAATTAGCGGCGAGAGCGAGCAAAATGGTACTATTGCTCTAAGAATAATCTCTGAACCAACTAGAATCAAAACTATTACTATCGATGCCTCTGGCCGAATTGAGCTAGATTCAAGCTTAGTTGAATGTTGCACTAGTAATCGCTTAATTGACACTCGACACCTTCATTTAAATCTAGGCTGGAGTATTCAAGGTTCTAGTATTTTGACCTTATATTTTCCAGACCTACCCGAAGTAACCAGCAACATCAATATGGTCGATTATTTTAACACCGAGGAAACCGAATTCGACTACTCAGGGGTAATCAATGTCAATGGCCAAAATCAAGAACTACGTATTCATACTCATTTCTTAGATGCCACTAGTACTATTTTATGTATTCACCGAGACAGAGCCAAAAACAATAAACCTCTCCAGATTTTTATAGACACCAAAGATATTATTTCTTACACTGCCCCAGGAGAGGCAACTATCGGTACTTTTGGTGGCAGCGGTCAAATCCAATGAAAAAAAACTCTAAACAACAAAAAGGGGTTGGCATGGTTGAGATAATTGTCTGTTTGTCGATTATTGCCATTACTTTTTGGGGATTTTTAGAATTAGCTAGATACCACTTAAAAATTCAAGAACAAAGTGAGGCAAAGCTAGAGGCAGTAAATCTGGCCGCTGAGGCCATGGAAGCAGTCCGCAGTATTAGAGATGAAAATTGGGATAATTTAGCTTTTTTATCTTCAGCAACTAAGTATTACCCGATTATCTCAGGAAATAATTGGACTCTTATCGACACTAACCCTGGCCCAATTAATGGAATTTATGAGCGCTGGGTTATTTTTGAAAAAGTTTACCGAGACAGCAGTGATGATATTAGTCCTTTAGGCATTGAGGATCCTCAGACTAAAAAAGTAACCGCCATAGTGGAGTGGAATGACCACGGCCAAATTAAACAATTTAATCTGGTCACTTATTTAACCAATTGGACTAATTAAATGGATAAAAAAGGACTGACTCTAATTGAATTAGTTATCTATACAGCTGCCTTTATCATTGTTATTACTATTCTTACTTTATTTGCTTTCAATTTAATCAAGGCCCAAGCAAAAATAAGGATTAGTAAAGAAGTTTTAGATAACAGCCAACGAGCTATGGAGATAATGCTTTTAGAAATCAGGCACGCTAAAAATGTTTACTCTCCCACCAGTATTTTTGGCAATCAATCAGGTCAGCTAACCTTAGAAACAACCAGAAATACTCCTGAAGGCGAGACAATCACCTATCTTGATTTTTATTTGGATGAAGATAGCCGACTTTGTTTAAAAAGAGAAGGAGCCGAACCAGAAGCTCTCGTCTCAGAAAATATCAAGATAAATAACTTGGTTTTTAATTATTTGGTAGCTAGCAGCACCGAGTCAGTCCAAATCCAATTATCAGCTGCTTATAGTCAGCCCGTTAGCAAAATTGCCTATCAGGCTACCACCACATTAGCGGCCACAGCTAGTTTACGCAATGATTAAAAAAATAAAAGACAACCAGGAAAAAGGATTCACCTTATTACTCGGTATCATCATTATTTTATCGGTTAGCTTAATTATTGGCCTGGGATTAAGCTCCTTGATCTTTAATAGCTTAATCAGTCTCCGAAATAAAACTAGATCCATTCAAAGTTATTATGCTGCTGAAGCTGGTCTAGAGGATAGCTTACTACGCCTAAAAAGGGGAATGAAGTTTTTTAGCCCGAATACCTTGGCTGTTGAAAATAGCTCGGCCAATATAGAAATATCAGAATTAATCGGAGGCTCCCGAACTGTTACTTCTCTTGGCAATACTGATAATCGGATCAGGAAATTAAGTGTTACTTACATTATTACCACTGACGAAATCGCCTTTTATTACGGAGCCCAGGTCGATGAGGGGGGAATCTTGATGGGCACCAATGCCAGAATAGAAGGAAATGTCTTTTCCAATGGCAGTATCTTGCCCAGCACCGGTGGCCTTGGCCAGGTCACTGATACAGCCGTCGTAGCCATTAATGGCAATAAAATTGATAGTGCTAATATTGGAGGTGATGCTTATGTTCATACTTGTAAGGATTCTAATATCACTGGCACCCTCTATTATGTCTCTGGTGGTAGTATCCAAAATTGCACTTATAGTGCTTTAGTAAATATGGGGCCTAATCAAATTGACCCCAAACCTTTGCCTATCTCTTCTGAGCAAATCACTAAGTGGAAAGATGAAATAGCGGTTGGGGGGACGATTGTTGGTGACTATACCCTGATTAATGGGGCGACTGATTCTTTGGGGCCAGTAAAAATTACTGGCAATCTCTTGATTGATAATAATTCTACTCTAACCTTGACCGGGGCAATTTATGTAGTTGGTGATGTGACTATCCAAAATAATTCTACTGCTCGTCTCTCTGATAATTTTGGCTCGTTAAGTGGGATAATTATTACTGATGGCAAAATTATTATCCGCAATAATGCCATTCTTGAAGGGACTGGCAAAGAAGGAAGTTTTCTGATGCTCCTTTCCACTAATGATTCCTTAGACCCAGTTGACCCGGCTATTGATGTAGTTAACAATGCTGAAGGAGCTATTTTTTATTCCCCTGAGGGAGTTACTCACTTACATAATAATATTGTAATTAGCGAAGCCACTGGCTATCAGTTAGCTCTAGATAATAATGCAATCATTAAGTATCTAATCGGCTTAGAAAGCGTCAGTTTTACTACTGGACCTGGTGGCAGCTGGAAAATTATAGATTGGAAAGAAATAGAGTGAGAGAGCTTCAGGAAACATCTTTCAGCTACGCGAAAATCCCCAGCGAGGATTTTCGCTGCAGTGAATCGTTCGCTCTCCTCGCTCGGCCGCTTTAGGCGACCTCACTCGGAACCATGCCCGCTCGCGCTTCAATGCCGCTGAAAAGATATTTCCTGAAGCCTTTAGAAAGGTGATAACATATGGACATCCTTTCCTCTCTTAACCCAAAACAAAAGGAGGCGGTCACCATTTTGAGGGGGCCGGTTTTAGTTATTGCTGGACCAGGCTCGGGTAAAACAAAGTGCCTCACTCACCGAACTGCTTACCTTATCCAACAAGGCATCTCTCCAACTAATATCTTAGCGGTTACCTTTACCAACAAAGCAGCTGAAGAAATGAAAGAAAGAATAAAAAGCCTTCTTTACGCTTCTTCAACTAAATCTCTTCTGCCAGATATTGGTACCTTTCATGCTATCTGCCTTAAAATTCTTCGCCAACAAATAGATAAATTGCCATCAACGGCGGGAGCAAAAGGTTACCAAAAGAACTTCACTATTTATGATGAGACCGACCAACTTTCCTTAATTAAGCAAATCATTAAAGATTTACAAATTAATCCAGACCAATTCAAACCAATTCTAGTCAAAGAATTAATCTCTCGGGCCAAAGATGAATTAATTGACTGTCAAGCTTACCAAGAACAAGCTCAAGAATATTTTCCTCAAACTATGGCTAAAATTTATCTAGCCTATCAAGCTACTTTAAGAAAAGCCAATGCTCTTGATTTTGATGACTTAATTATGTTAACCGTTCAGCTTTTCCAAAACAAACCAGCCCTCTTAGAGAAATATCAAGAAAAGTGGCAATATTTGTTGGTTGATGAGGCCCATGATACTAATTTAAGCCAGTATAGCTTAACTAATTTATTAGCTAATAAATATAAAAACCTTTGGCTGATTGCTGACCCCGACCAATCGATTTACTCCTGGCGAGGGGCTGATTTTAGAAACATCTTAAATTTTGAGAAAGATTATCCAGAGGCAAAAGTGATTCTTTTAGAACAGAATTATCGCTCCACTAAAAATATTCTAACTGCAAGTCATCAAGTAATTGTTAAAAATAAAGAGCGCAAGGAAAAGAAACTTTGGACTAAAAATCCAATTGGCTCTTTGGTTAATATCATTGAGACAGCTAACGAAGAAGAAGAGGGGAATTTTATTATTGATGAGATAACTGACTTATTTCAGGCTGCTGACTTCAAGTTTCAGGATTTTTTGATTCTTTATCGAACCAATGCCCAATCCCGAGCTATTGAAGAAGCTTTTTTAAAAGCTAATTTTCCTTATAAAATCATTGGCACGGTCAGATTCTATGAAAGAAAAGAAATTAAAGATATTTTGGCTTATTTAAAATTAATTGCCAATCCTCAAGACTTGGTCAACTTAGGAAGAATTATTAATATCCCCCCCAGGCGGCTACTTCAATACGCTAAAAACCCAGAAAAAATTACCTTGACCAAGGAGAGCCCTGACTCTCTTAAAAATTTCTATCAACTTACGGCTGATTTTAGAAAAAGGAGTCAAAAACTGCCTCTAACTCAGTTAATTAAATTAGTCATCGAAAAAACTAATTATGAAAAATATATTCGAGATGGCCAAGAGGAAGGGGAGAAGCGCTGGGAAAATATTCAAGAACTTTTTACAGTAGCTAATAGATATGACCAAATTAGACCTGGCCTGGGACTGGAAAAGTTTCTGGAAGAAATATCTTTGCTAACTAATCTCGATGAAGTAGAAACGAATAAAAATCTAGTTAACCTGATGACTCTGCATTGTGCCAAGGGGCTGGAGTTTCCCATAGTTTTTATTACTGGTTGTGAGGAAGGGATTTTACCCCATGCCAGAAGTCAATTTCTTCCTGAACAAATGGAAGAAGAAAGACGACTCTGTTATGTGGGGATTACCCGGGCAAGACAGAGAGTTTATCTTATCTTCACTCGCCAACGCCACCTCTGGGGCCAAACTATGGTCAATCCTCCTTCTCGCTTTCTTTTAGATATCCCTAAGGGTTTAGTTGAGTTTCGCGAGTATTTTTTACCCACCAGGGTCCACTCTAACCATTTCTTGAAGTCGCAGCGTTCGTGGGATAATTAGTATTCCAAGTTTTGTGGAACGCTGCTTCAGATGACAAAAGACATATTCTTTTTACCTATCCTACTTTTAGCTGTTATCTTTTGCCATCTATCTTCTCGAAATGGTTAGGGTGGACCCTTCAGAGCTCCCTGATTAATAAATCCATCACTAAAACCCTGCTCCGAAAATATCATCTTCGACCCAGTAAACGATTGGGTCAGAATTTTTTAATTAGCCAAAGAGCCCTTAAAAAAATCATCCAAACTGCCAACCTCTCTAAAAATGATGTTGTTTTAGAAATTGGTCCTGGCTTAGGCACTATCACCCAAGAATTAGCCCAAAGAGCTAAAAAAGTTATTGCCATTGAAAAAGATAAAAGAATGGTTGAGATACTCAAGGAGATTTTGAAGGATTATAAGAATGTGGAAATTATTCATGAGGACATCCTTAAATTAAAATTTTCAATTTTCAATTTTCAATTTTCAAACTCATATAAGGTAGTGGCTAATTTGCCTCACTACATCACTTCGCCAGTTCTCCATCTGTTCTTGGAATCCCAAAATCCACCTCAAGAAATGACTCTGTTTGTTCAAAAAGAAGTGGCTCAAAGAATTTGTGCCAGCCCACCTAAAATGAATCTCTTGGCCGTATCTGTCCAATTATATAGCCAGCCAAAAATTATTTCCTATGTTTCCAAAAAATCCTTCTGGCCTCAACCTAAAGTAGATTCGGCTATTATTAAAATTGCCAAAATCAAAAAACCAAAGGGTCTCAATATAAAAAGGTTTTTTCAAATAGTCAAAGCTGGTTTCTCTTCTCCTCGAAAACAATTAGTTAATAATTTAGCTAAAGGACTAAATCTTAAAAAAGAGGAAATAAAAAAAGCCCTGACTCAGTCTCATCTAGAGACTCAAGCCAGGGCTGAAAATCTGAGCCTGGAGGACTGGCTAAACCTATCTGGAAAATTACCACCTAGTGACTTATTCTGACTCCAATGCCTTTTCCCTAAAGGTAGGGGAAGTAAAATGTTGATAGGCCTCGCTTTGTCCTTTCTGATGAGCATAGCAATAATTGGAACGGGCTGCTTTTTCAGTTCCTTTCTGATATCCCTTTTGATACCCCTGGCGGATTGCCTGTTCTGGATCAAGGAAATATTCTTTCTCAGGTACTAGTTGGCACTCTCTTGGGTAGGCTGGCCGAGATTCTCGATAATATCTTTCTTCGATGATAAGCTGCCTTTGCTGGTCAAAAGTATTACCAATCATCCCTCCTAACAAGCCGCCGGTGAGAGCCCAGAACAAGGTAGACTCAATATCTTCACCAATCTGGTGACCAAGCAAACTTCCACTGAGCCCGCCAATGACTGCTCCCTGTTGAGTATAATAATAGTCCGGCTGACGAGCCGAAGGATGAGGAACCGGGCAATAGGCGCAGGCGCCCAAGAGGCCTATTGTCAATAACAACCCTACCACCAAAATCATTCCTTTCCTCTTAATCGTTCTCATGACTTGCCCTCCTTTTTCTATAAAAAAGGTTAATGAACAGATTTAAATTGTCTATATTTTAACAGATGGTAAGTTTATTGTCAAGATTAATTACCTTAGCTGACTTGTTGAAATAAAAAAAGAGGGCAGAGAGTTTTTCTCTCTACCCCTTGATTGATTGCCAATCACCGACAGCCGACGTAAGCATAGGAACGACGCTGGTCAATAACTATCCGCCAGCCATAGTGACCTTTGCTCCAACTTTGCCACTTTTCTGAATTAAATTCAGCCAAGGACACTTTGACTATTTCCACCCGTTCAAGCTTTTGCCAGCCTCCATAATAGGCCTGGTACCTCCACCTATAAATATGGAGAATATTTTCTCCTGGCGGAAGATTACATTCTACTATCTGCCCCTTATAGAGGACATTGTCAGATGGTGGAAGATTTATGCCCTTAGAAATCCTTGGAGATTTTTCTGCCAAGTTGAGCAAAGGTATCTTCTTTCCTTCCTCTGCCAGCACCCACACTTCAGGGACGTAAGGGAAAGCCCGATTCTCAATGTAGCCCCGAGTCAAATCTGGATAAAAATCAGATTCGTAGTATTTTTCCTTCTCCGCTTCAATTTCTTCTTCAGCCGGCGCCTTCTTAATAACCACCCGCGGCGTCTTCGGCTCCTCGATGATGACTGGTTCCTGATAAGCACAACTAACCACTGTCATTAGGCCAACCATCAAAACTAAGCTAATCTCTTTCATCTCCGCCACCTCCTTTACTGCAGCCCCAAGAGATTGAGTAAAGTGTGACCAGGATAAAAGGTCCGATTGAATCTCAGTTGGGTCCGGCCATACGGCTTCAACCGCCTCAACTTAACCACCCTATCAGCATAAACTTTCCGTCCACCGATGACATGATATCTATTCAAACCATAGCCAGTGGTGGAAAAACGCCTTGTTTCTATGCTGACCACATCTCCCAGAAAGCTCCGATGGAAAACCAATAGGGTATAGGGGGCCCGATAAGTCTCTAACAACAAAGGGACAGTTATCGCTGAGGATATCACATTCCCTTTGAAAGGCTTAGAGAAAGGTGGGTTAATGGTGAATTGCTTGAGAGGTTTTTTGACAAAAGTCATTTTCCCCCTTTTGGTCGGATGGGGGATGATAAGTTTCTTTTCACTAAAACTCCCCTCAAACAACCAACACTGGGCCCAAACTGCTGGACTCTGGTTAATTACTAGAACCAAGCCTGGCTGAGGTGATGGAAGGGGGGCAAAGCTTGGCCAACAAGAACCTAGCGAAGCCCAACCTACTAAAACCAACAAACTTATCAGTCCTATCAAACTCAATCTTTTCATGGCTATTCCTCCTCGCATTTGGTCTATTTGATTTATTTGGTTTTTAAACACCTATTTTCCAACTACCGTAAGTATACACTATCTATATAAAAATGTCAAGAGGGAGAGGGATTTTTTGCCCCCTTGTGGATAAAAATAGGCTTGGGGCTATCTTAAAAATATTGTATAATATCTATAACCAGCCTATTAAACATTAAAGCTAATGAAGCCACAAAAATTTTCCAAAAAAATAAATATTATTGTGGTTGTTTTGGTATTATTAGTTGGTATAGCCCTGGGTGGTTATTTGGTCTTAAAGAGTAAAACTGGCCAAGCTGACTTACTTAAAGAGATGGCTCAAAGCCTAGGAGACCAAGAAACAGTTGATGACTTTGACCTTGATGGATTAAAAGATTGGGAAGAAAAAATCTATAACACTAACCCTATCAATCCTGATACAGATAAAGATGGCTATTTAGATGGCGAAGAAGTAGCGGCTGGCTATGACCCAACTAAGCCGGCCCCTAATGATAAACTGGCCGGTCAGCCTACGCCGACCAAAAGAAAAAGACCCGAACCAGGTAACTTAACTCAAATATTGATTTATCTTTTAGCCAACCAAGTAAAATCAGGCCAATTCCCACTTTTGCCTCCTTCGGGAAATTTAGACTCCTTGGGCGCCCTGGGAGAAACCCTGGAAGCAGCTGTCGATGAAAAGGTTATCGAAGCCCTCCAAAAATCATCAACCCATTTTATAGCTGAATTTAGACCTGATTTTGCTGACCAAATAAAAACTACTGAGGAAAGTGGTTTGGCGGCTATTCAAAATTATGCCGGAGAAGCCGCTCGAAGAATGGGAAAAATTGATTCCTGCCTCGGCTGTGATAATAAAGTTTTAAAACCTGATTATGAGGTTATCCGAGAATGTATGGAGACTCAAAATTATGAGCAAGCCAATTGTCTAGCCAATTCCTACCTCCAAGGTTATCAAGAATTATTAAAAGTACCGGTTCCTTTAGATTGGCTTGATATTCATAAAAAACTACTCTCAGTTTTCTGGCGCTATCATAAAATTTACACATATCTCCCAGAATTTTATCAAGACCCTCTCAAGGGAATTATTGTTATAGGAGAATATGAAAAAGTTAGCCAAGATTCTATCAATGTTGATCAAGAAATGAAAGCTGATTTGGACAGTCGTCAATAACAGCTAACCACAAAAATGATTCTTTTTCAAAAACCTCTTTCTCAAAAACTAACTGCCCTCATTTTAGTTATCTCTGTAATTAGTTTAATCGTTGGGCCAATTTTGCTCTATCCCCAAAAAGCCCAAGCTGCCTGCGAAGTCGACATAGGAGAACATGAGCAACAAGATGACGCAAATGACCTCTTTGAGAAGTGGGAAAAACTTTGGAAAACCTGGAAGGAAGGAAATTGGTCTGAACTTATTTCCATTGCTGCCAGCTGGCTCTGGGACAAGGCCAAAAAACTTGTCATGTGGGCACTGGGCGTCCTCCTTAATATCCTCCTCCACGAAATCTTAGCTGAGTTAACTAATGAGATTATTGAATGGATTCAAGGCGAAGGCGGTCAAGAACCCAGATTCTTGGCCGGGAACTTTAGTGACTGGCTAAAGGGAGCGGCTGATAGGGCAGCCGGTGCTTTTATCAGCCAATATTTAGGAGCGGGCTGGCTTTGTGAGCCTTTTGATATGGATATCAAAATAGCTCTTATGGACGTGCCTGCTTTTGAAGAAGAAGTAGACTGTTCCCTTTCTGATATCGTTGCTAATGTACAAGGTTTTTATGGTAATTTTTCTCAAGGTGGCTGGAAGGGCTGGACTGAATTAACCAAGCCTCGCAATAATCTCTATGGTGCTTACCTATTATCTCAGGCGGAAAAAATGAATGCTGAAGAAATAGCGGAAAGAGAAAGAGAAAAAGAGTTAGAGATGGGTGAGGGATTTCTTAGCCCCAAAGACTGCGTTTGGTCTGACAAGACAGGGGCAGAAGTCGAGCGACAAACTGAAGTTTGGGGAGCACCAACTTTGCCGGCTGCTTGCTACCCAGACCCTGATAATCCCGGCTACACCGTGGGTGGTTTTGTCTCGCCCTGTGATCACAGATGTATTATTTTTACCCCAGCTTCCACTGTAAAAGCTGTCACCGATAAAGCGGTCACTAATTACTGGGATCAAATCAACGCTCAAATATCAGCCGCCACTGCCAAAGCAGGTCCTTATGATGTCTATATTCAGGCGATTATCAACGCCTTAATCAACCGAGTCCTTACCGAAGGAATGGGCCTCCTTCAGGCAGAGCCTATACTAGGCCCGGGTGATGACCCTGGCGTTATAATACCCCCCATAGTTGACCCTGACCAAGTCCTCCAAGATATACACGCTGCCGAAGGCATCTTAGCCCAACTTCTTCTTCTTAGAGATGAGTTGGACCTCTTATTAGCTGAACAGCAAAGTAACCTGGCTGTTTTAAATCTCATCCTGGAAGCTTATCAAGATCTTATCCCTCTTTTAAACCAGGTCATCGCGGCCTGCGCTGGTACCCCTTATGAAAGCTATATTACTTGGGCCCAAGAAACCAAGGATGATATTACAAACAATCTCGGCCCTTCAGTTATCCAAAGAATTGCCGAACTGGAAGCTGATATTGAGCATACTATTTATGTAATTGGTCTGGCTGATACAGCCATTGCCTTAGTTCAAGATTTTATTGCTGAAGCTAATAACTGGCTAGCAGTCTGGGAAGCAGTCGGTGGTGATCCAGAGCACCCTGACTTAATAGCTGCCACCACAGCCTTGGAAGCAGCAAAAGTGGCCGCTATTGAAGCTATCCAAGATGTGGTCAGGGAAATAAACGGTGTGGTCATCGGCGATACCTTTGTCGATCTTACCATAGAAGTGATGCGGGCTTATGAGAATGTCGTCGAAGAGGCCTTTGACTTAAAAGACTTAAGAGGAAGTCCTAGCTGGCCAGAACCAGGCACTCTTTATGGCGAATTGGATGATGCTAATGTCATGATCAGTACTGCCGAGAGTTATATCGCTACTTGCGAAGCCTACGTACCACCAGGAAATGGAGGGAATGGAGGGAATGGAGAATAAATAAAACCCCAGTATGTTATCTTTAAAAGAAATCTTAATCTTAGCTTTCACTTTAGTTGGTTGTTTGGTTATCTTTCTTTATGTCCACGGTCAGCCAGCTGCTCAAAATAATGCAGCTGATTATCTTGAGGCTAATCTTGAATATCGTCCTTCTCTTGAAACTAATAAAGGGACTATCTGGGCTACTACAGAAATCGAAAGCAATATCAACCGCCAGAGAAAGAACTTTGATGAAAATAAAAATAAAAAAATTGTCCTGCCGAGCTTATCCGGAAATAAGCCAAAGCAAACTAAGAATTTTCTAGTTAAAACAACTGATAAAACAACGAATCTAAATATTGATAGCCAGCCAAGATTATCTCTCGAAAACATTTTAGCCGAAGTTGAAAATTTATCTTCTGATTTAAAGTTAGAATTTGAAGAATATCAATCTTGGAGCTGTCCCAGCTGCGGCCAAGAAGAAGATTCTACTTTAGAAGAATACCTCTCATCAACAGAATACTTCTCTTGGAGAAAATATTCCTGGTCAAAAGATTATTGGGAGGCCAAACAATACTTCTTGGCTGGTAATGACTCTCTCTTAAAAGAAAATTCTTCGTTTTGGGAAGAGTATTCCTCCTGGGAAGAATATTCCTTGTCAGAAGATTATTGGGTGACCAAACAATACTTCTTAGTTGATAGCAACCCCTCTTTGGATGAAAAAAATCTCCGCGCCTTAATTGATAGCAATCCTTCTTTGGAAAAAAATCTCCCCTCAGACAATCCTTCGCCGTCTACTTGTGGCACTATTTTCGCTCAGGGCGGAGGCGGCGGCGGCGGCGGCGGAGGCGGCGGCGGGCAACAGTGTGACTGTGAAAGAGCCCCTTCAGGAAAATGCTATGTAAGAGTCCACAGTGTCAAAGTTTGGACCTGCCATTCCGTCTGTTGTTGTGTTTGTTGTAATAACTGCTGCGGCCGCTCAAACTGGTAAAAATGCCTATCTAATTTCTTAACCAATATCTAAATTTCTGACCAAACATAAAAAACTTATTTTAAATTTAGTTCTAATCTTTTTGGTTAGTTCTTTAGGAATTTTTGCTTTAAGAGTAGAGCCAGCTCAAGCCATTGTTGGCTGGGCAGCTGATAAGTTTGTTCAAGGAGTCCTTATAGCTGTTGGCTATCTCTTACTTGGTATTCTCTGGCTAACTGGACAAATCCTCAATCTGGTGGCTGGTCTCATTAGTGGGTTAATTGCCTACCCGCCTGGAGGTTTCACTGGGTCAACGATTGTCACTGTTGGTTGGACAATTGTCCGAGATCTGGCCAATATGTTTTTTGTCTTGATTCTTTTAGTCATTGCCTTTGCCACTATCTTAAGAATCGAAACCTATGGCATGAAAGCTCTTTTGCCCAAGCTAATTATCGCGGCTCTTTTAATTAATTTTAGTTTAGTTCTAGTTGCTCCTATCCTTGATTTTACTCAAATTTTAGGTCAATTCTTCATTGAGGAAAGTGGCGGAACAGATTTCTCAGCCAAGATAGCCGCCGCCTTAAATTTATCAAAAATTAGTCCTTATAAAGGCCAGGAATGTACTGGCGGCTGGGGCAATTGCACTGAGCCGGCTTACAGCCAGTGTGTCGAGGGCTGCATCACCGAGACTGGGCCTGATCCAATCTGTGTAGAAATATGCCAGAGTACCCATTGTGAATGTCAAGGATGGAGCGAGACTGAATTTTCATACGATTGGGGAGAGGGAGCCATGGATGTCGTTAATATCCTGATGGGACTGGGTATGGCCATAGTTTTTTCAATTATTGCTATTTTTGCTTTCTTGGCCCTTATTTTCTTTCTAATTGTTAGGATACTCATCATTTGGTTCTTGCTTATCTTGGCCCCGGCTGCCTGGCTCCTCTGGGTTCTTCCAGCCACCCGAAGTCACTTCACCAAATGGTGGAGCACTTTCATTAAATGGGCTTTCTTTGCCCCAGCTTATCTATTTTTTCTTTATTTAGCCTTAAGAACTTTCCCTGCTTTCTTAAGTGAAGGCGTCGTCGACACTTTAGGCACTGGAGCAGAGCCGAGCAACCTTTTACCTAAATTATTTGATCCTGAATTCTTTCTTCAATTTATTCTGGTCTTAGGCGTCCTTTTAGGTGGTCTGATCATGGCCCAACAAATGGGCATCTATGGGGCTCAAGGAACAATTGGCATTTTCAGAAGGGCTGGTCGGGGAGCCGCTCGGGGAGCCGCTCAATGGACTGGCCGCCGAGCCCAAATAGCCGCCGCCCGACCAGCCGCTGCCATTGAGAAAGGATTCCGAAGAGTCTTCCAGAGAATCCCAATATTAAGGCAAGCTCCTAAACCTTTCCGAGCTTTTGCCGAAAGAGAAAGGGCTGCTTTAGCTAAAGCAGAAGAAAAATATAAGGGCTGGACCAGTGATAATCTTAAATCTCAATTTAAAGCGGTTGATGTCCGGAGTAAAGCGGCTATTGCTAGAATTTTGGCTAGCCGAGGAGACTTAGGACCAGATGCTAAGCTTGGCTTTACTGAGGCAGAAATTAGAAAAGCAGCCGCCTTTGCTCAACGATACCAACAACACCGCGATGTTCTCAAAGCCAGACCAGATTTATCGCCTTTAGTTAAAGAAGATATCGGAGATATTGTCTCCAAAATGAAACCAGTTGATATGGAGAGACTCCAGGCAGAGGCGCTAGCAGAAAAACAAGTCAGAGATGCAATTCAAAACCAATTAACCAGCCCGACTGGACAATGGAGAGCCTCCCATTTGTCTAAAATGGCTGAAGTTAATCCTAAAATCACTGTTGAAATTAAGCAACAAATTGTTGACCCCAACAAAGGAACATTCCGTAAAGATGTTGAAGAATATCTCAGCAGTGACCCTGGTAAGGCCATCTTTGGATAAATAAATTCAATAAAGTGAAGTAGTGCTATTTTCAATAACTTAAATTATGCCCCCACCACCTCCTATCAAAAAATTAGAAGGTATTATTAACCCTTTAATTAAGCGAAGATATCTTAAATATTTTCAACTACCTCAAGACTTGCGTCAGATAATTTTTGCTGTGGAGACAGCTGATAAAATAAGAGCGGTAGCTAAAAAAAACAATTTAACTAAAGACCAACTCTGGTGGTTTTCTTATAGCGTGGGCATGGTTTTGTTGGGCGAAACACATATTAGGGATTTTGTTAAATCAATCCAAGAAAAATGTAAATTAGGAGAAGAACCAGCCCGCCAGTTGGCTCGAGAAGTTAATCAGGTAATATTTCTATCAATCAAAGAAAGTTTAAAAAAAGTTCACCGAGTTCCAGAATGGCCTAGGGAGAGCACCTCCCCTCAAAAACCAACTCCTTCACCAGTATCGCCGAGCGAACCAAGAATAGAAGGCAATGTCGTTAATTTAAAAGGCGAATAAGATAATTTAAATTCTATTAAGAGAGGATTTCATGCAGTTTAATGTCCCCCAATTTATCGAAATAGAAGATAAAATACTAGGACCATTAACCCTCAAGCAATCTCTTTTCTTGGGGGCGGGAGCTGGCATACTTCTCTTTGGTTGGTTTTTTCTCACTCTAGGAGCTTTTATTCTTCTAGCTATCCCAGTTCTTCTTTTTTGTTCTGCTTTAGCTTTCTATAAAGTCAATGGCCAACCATTTATTTCTTTCTTAGGTTCATTGTTAAAATACATAAGTAAACCGAGATTCTATTTATGGAAAAAAAGAGGCAAAAAATCTTAAATTTTCAACTATAATATGGCCCAACAACTAAGCGCTGCTTCTATTCAAAAACATTTAGAAATTAAAGAAATTAAAGACGATGTAATTATCCTTAAAAGTGGCGGTCTGCGGGCACTCCTCATGACCACCAGCCTTAACTTTGCTCTCAAGTCTACTGAAGAACAGGATGCTATTATTATACGATATCAAGATCTCCTTAACTCTCTTGACTTTCCTATCCAAGTAGTAGCTGTCTCCCGAAAATTCAATATTGCCCCTTATATCAAAACATTAGAGGAGAAACATGCTAAACAGGAAAATGAACTTCTAAAAATCCAGACGCTCGAATATATTGATTTTATTAAGGGATTAACTGAAATGACTAATATTATGACCGAATCCTTTTACTTAGTTATCCCTTTTGCTCCTCAAGCAACTCAAGCGGTAAAAAAAATGGGACTTTTCAGCAAGCTCTCTGGCAAATTCAAGAAAGAGCAGCCAGAGGCTAAACAAGAAGAATTTAAAGAACAAAAAAATAATCTTTGGCAAAGAGTAGAGTTTGTCGCTACCGGCCTCCGAAGAATGGGTATCAAGGCAGCCCCTCTAAAGACTAACGAGTTAATCGAACTCTTCTATAAACTATATAATCCTAGTGCCAAAGAAGAACCCGAAATTGAAAAAGCTAAAGAAATGAGAATCCAATGAAATTATTCCAAAAATTTCAAAAATCACCAAAAAAACCTTCTAAAAAACCCTCTAAAAAACCGTCTAAAAAGGAGGAAAAAGTTTCTGAAGAAATAAACCAAGAGATTACTCTTCTTGATTTAATTTCTCCGGCTGGGCTAAAAATCGATTCTAATTATATCCAAGTGGGCCAAAAGTACGGTCGGACCATCTTTGCCTTTACCTATCCGGCAACACTGACCACTGGCTGGCTTTCACCAATAATTACCCATGACGAAGAAATGAATCTCGCTCTATTTATTCATCCCGCCGACACAAACGCAGTTTTGAAAAACTTGAGAAAAAAAACAGCCCAAATTCAATCACAGATTTCTCTTCAGGCTGAAAAGGGGAAAGTACGTGATCCAATTTTAGAAGCGGCTCTCCAAAATGTCGAGGCCCTACGAGATCAGCTCCAACAAGGCGCCGAAAGACTCTTTAGGGTTGGCCTCTACATCACTTTTTTTGGTGATTCAATTAAACAACTAGACGACGTTGGGAATGAAGTCAGAGCTCTTTTGGAAAACCGGATGGTTTATGCTAAACCAACTGTCTTTCAACAAGAACAAGCATTTATCTCAACTCTCCCTCTTGAAATAGATAAGCTATCTATCCATACCCCCCTTAACACCCCTCCCCTTTCTTCCACTTTTCCTTTTGTCTCCGCTGACCTAACTGACAATAAAGGTGTTCTCTTTGGCATCAATCAACACAATAATTCTTTAATTCTCTTTGACCGATTTAGTCTAGAAAACGGCAACATGGTCATTTTCGCCAAATCAGGGGCGGGCAAGTCATACACTGTTAAATTAGAAGTCCTCCGTTCTTTAATGCAAGATACTGAAGTAATTATTATTGACCCAGAAAAAGAATATAAATATTTAACTGAAACAGTCGGCGGAACTTTTATTGATATCTCACTTACCTCACCCCATCATCTTAACCCATTTGATTTACCAATACCTGGACCAGATGACAAACCAGCTGACCTCCTTCGGAGTAATGTGATTAATTTAGTTGGTCTTTTAAAGATAATGCTTGGCGGTTTAGCTCCCGAAGAAGATGCTCTTATTGATAAGGCCTTATCTCAAACTTATGCCGCTCGAGATATTACTCCAGAATCTGACTTTAGCAAAATCACTCCTCCTTTAATGCAAGACCTTCACACTGTCTTAAAGGGGATGACCGGGGCAGAAGGGTTAGTTGCTCGATTAGAAAAATATGTCAGTGGGAGTTATGCTGGATTTTTCAACCAACCAACCAATGTTGAGCTACGAAAGAAATTAGTTGTCTTTAGTATTCGGGATATGGAGGATGAATTAAGACCTTTGGCCATGTATATTATCTTGCGTTATATCTGGAATATCGTTCGCTCACAAACGAAAAGAAGAATGATGGTAGTTGACGAAGCTTGGTGGATGATGCAACACGAAGATGCTGCTTCTTTCCTTTTCGGTATTGCCAAAAGGTGTCGCAAATATTATCTAGGACTATCCACCATTACTCAAGATGTAGCTGACTTTATGAAGTCTAAATACGGTAAACCAATTGTCACCAATTCTTCGCTCCAGCTCCTCTTGAAGCAATCGCCAGCCACCATTGGCGTAGTCAAAGAAACTTTCAATCTAACCGAGCAAGAAAAATTTATGCTTTTGGAATGTGCCGTTGGCGAAGGCCTTTTCTTTGCTGGCTTAAAACATGTCGCTATCAAGATAGTTGCTTCCTACACAGAAGACCAGATTATTACTTCTGACCCAGCCCAACTGCTGGAAATAGAAAAAGCCAAGGAAGAACTAGCCCAGGAAGAGGCCGCCGCCGAAGAAAAAATAAGAGAAGCCAGAGAAAAAACAGCAGACGAAATAACAAAAATGGCAGCAGAAGAAATAGCAAAAGAGGCAGCAGAAAAAGCAACAAAAGGGACAACAGAGGAAGTAGAAGAAGAGGCAAAGGAGAAAACAGAAGAAGAAGCAAAGGAGAAAGCAGAAGAAGAGGCAAAGGTGGAAGTAGCAGAAGAGGCAAAGGAGGAACCAGCAGAAGAGGCAGAGGAGGAAGCAGAAAAAGGAGTAATAAAAGAGCCGCCAAAAGAACCAATAGAAAAAGATGAGCCAGACCTAGCCTATTAAAGCTATTAAAGCATCTAAATTATCACGCCCATGCCTGATTATTCCGCCCAATTTAACCAAGCCAGAGGACAAGGCCGACAGAGAACGAAAATAAAACGGAAGCCGGCCAGGCCGGTTAGTGAAATCAGTGGAGCTGAATTTATGTTTATTGGGACAGTAGCCGTGCTTAACGACCTCTGTGATTGGCTAGGCCTAGATTTATTGCTCTTCCGAGCACTTGACTTAATTACCGCCGGTACCCTCAGCCTTTGGTGTGTTATTCGGCTTCATCAATTTCCGACAGCTCGATTTGGCAGTTCATTCTTAATCGAGTTAATCCCTGGCCTAGGTGACCTTTCACCAACCTGGACACTCTTTATTATCAGTATTTATCTAGAACAAAGAGGTCGCCTGCCCAAAATATTTAGTCAAATTAGCTAAAATAAAATGAGGGGAAAACAAAAAACAAAGAAATATCTCTTAGGGTTGGCCTTTGGCTTGTTAATCATTCTGATGGCTGATTACTTATCTTTCGTTCCCCCAGCCACCGGACAAGCTCAAGGAGCAGAGATCACTTTAACCTGGTCAACTGATAGCTATACGCCTTCAAGTTATCCAGGCAAAGCCCTGCCTGTCAGAGGAAGCATCGTTGAGGTAGCTGCCAACATTGAGTCTCGAGGAATTAACCCTCAAGAAGTAGTTTATGATTGGTTCCTTAATGACTATTTTCAAAAATCAGCCTCCGGGGAAGGAAAACAAGTTTTTAAGTTCGACACCGAAGGGAGCATTAAGCGAAGACATTTAGTTAAAGTGGAAATTAAAAATAAAGACGGGGAGCTTTTAGGATCCTCGTCCTATCTTCCTATAGAATTACATGAGCCACAAATTGTCCTTCGCCCCATTGAATCCAATACAAAAATTTTATCCTTAGAAGACCCTCAATTAATCTCTCAAAAATATCAAATCTCAGCCAATCAAGAAATAGAGTTTGTTGCTCAGCCTTATTTCTTCAACATCGAAAACATTAATGAGTTAAATTATAGTTGGGGCTTGGGTCGTAAAGAGGCCTCAGCAATTAGCCTCGAGAAGCCAAATGTCTTTATCTTAAAGGTTGGCCAATTAACTCAAGCTATCAGTCAAAATCTCCGGGTCTGGGCAGAAAATAAAAATAACGCTTTGCAAAGGGCTCAGACTCAGGTAGAAATAATCTTAACTCCATAACTTATGAAAGCAAAAAAAATATTTATCATTATTATTTTATTGTTTACTGTTGGCTATCTATTGTTTACTGTTTACGAGGCGAAGGCCCAATACGAATTAGAAATCGATTATCCTATTTTGCCTGTTGGAGGAGATGCTGATCCAGCG
Organism: uncultured Candidatus Saccharibacteria bacterium; assembly: GCA_964346955.1. Classification (GTDB taxonomy): domain Bacteria; phylum Patescibacteriota; class Minisyncoccia; order Portnoybacterales; family UBA2143; genus CAYFWT01. Next base: position 199 of record CAYFWT010000005.1, on the reverse strand, counting down.
ACTGGCCTAGTTGGCTATCTGCGTTATATCTACCTTTTTGGCTTGGCTCTGATTGGCATAGTTGGCTTGGGGGCCCTTGTTTATGGTGGATTTATGTACATGCTTTCCGGAACAGTTACCACAAAAGAAGAAGCCAAAAAACAAATCTGGGGAGCTATTGCTGGCTTAATTTTAGCCCTCTCGGCTTACTTAATCTTAA
>CAYFWT010000004.1:0-13553 GCA_964346955.1 uncultured Candidatus Saccharibacteria bacterium | reverse complement strand
ATGTTAGAACTATGAAAAAATCTTTTTTAGTCATTATTCCCTTTTTTATTTTTTCAGCTTTTTTGCCCTTTCAATGTAAGGAGAGAATTAGTGATGGGGGACTTTATAAATCCGAGGATATGGGAGAGACCTGGGAACAGCAAACAGTCAAGGATGAAGATTTTTCTATCACTTCTTTAAATATTTTAAGTTTAGCTATTGACCCTAATGATACAGATAACCTCTATTTAGGCAGCCGACAAAATGGTATCTACAAAAGTTATTCTCAGGGAAAACACTGGCATAAATTAGAGGATAAAAATGGCCTTCTTTCATCAGTAGCTAATGTTCATGATATAGCCATTGATCCCAAAGATTCTAATCGGCTTTATATTGGTGTTTATCAAAATAAAAAGGGACGTCTTTTCCGGACTCAGGATGGGGGGGAATCTTGGGAAGAAGTTTATGTTATTTCTAAGGAAAAGTATGCTGTTTTTGCAGTGGCCGTTGATAATTATGACTCGGCCGTAGTTTATATGGGGACAGCTCAAGGTGGATTCCTCAAAAGCACTGATTATGGTAAGTCTTGGCAAATAATAAAGTGGTTTGATGATACTATTTCCGACATTGCCATTAATCCACACGATACTCGGGTAGTTTATGTTAGCACTTTCAAAAAAGGCATTTATAAGACTAGTGATAAAGGAGAAAATTGGCAATCATTTAAGGAGAACTTGAAGAAATTTAGGCATTCTCAGAAAGTAGAAGAGCTAGTTATTGATCCTCAAAGACCGAATATTATCTATGCTGGTTCGGCCTATGGGCTTTTGACTTCTAATGATGGTGGAGAAAACTGGCAGGAGGTAAAAATAATTATGCCACCTAAATCACTACCAGTTTTGAGTTTAGCCATTGATCCACAGAATACAGACCATTTGTATTACGGAGCTGGTCCAGTTTTATATCGTAGTTTGGATCAAGGGAAGAACTGGACAGTTCATGAACTGGCCAGTCAGCGGAGCGTTAAAGCAATTATTGTTGATCCAAAAGACTCTAATTTGGTTTATGCGGGAATGCACAAATAGCCGCTATGTATCAAGATATCATCAACAAACTAAAGCCGGGGCTCGATAAAACCATTGAGTACCTCAGAAGCGAACTAACTGGCTTACAGGCCGGTCGAGCTACCTCTAGTTTAATTGAGAATTTAGAGGTAGAATGCTATGGCCAAAAATTGCCCTTAAAGCAATTAGCTACCATCCAGACTCCTGAGCCGAGATCAATTGTTATCCACCCCTGGGATAAGAATGTTATTAAAAATATTGAAAAGGCTATCAGTCAGTCAAAATTAGGTTTGGCCCCAGTGACCGATGAAGAATTTATCCGCTTAAAGGTTCCTCCTTTAACTGAAGAGCGGCGAAGAGAATTGGTTAAAATTCTTCAGGAGAAAGTTGAGGAGTGTCGAGTTAGTATCCGCCGACAGCGGGAGGAAATTTGGAAGGAAATTCAAGACTTAGAAAAAGAGAAAGAAATTTCTGAAGATGACAAGTTCAAGGCCAAAGATGAATTACAGAAAGTAGTTGACGAATATAATAGTAAGCTGGAAGAGATAAAGGAACGGAAGGAGGAAGAGATAACAAAAGTATAGTTATGATTCTAACTATTATTGTCTTTATCTTAATATTAGGCCTGCTCATCTTCGTTCACGAATTCGGCCATTTCATTATGGCTAAACGAGCAGGAATTAAGATAGAAGAGCTTGGCTTTGGCTTCCCGCCAAAGATTTTTGGTATTAAGAAGGGAGAGACACTTTATTCTTTGAATCTTTTTCCCATTGGCGGCTTTGTTAGAATTTATGGTGAGATGGGTGAGCCATCAAAGGATAAAAAACAGGCCAAAGGCGAGGATGAGAAAAGAGCTTTTTATAATAAACCAGTGAAGACTAGGACTAAGATTATAATAGCTGGCGTGATAATGAATTTATTTTTAGCCGCTTTTCTTTTAGGTATTGGTCATTGGTTAGGCTTACCCACCATAGTTGACGATGATGAGGTAGCCCGCCTTGACAAGACAAAGGTCCAAGTTACTCAAGTTGCTTTTAATTCTCCCGCCGCTCAGGCCGATATCAATATAGGCGACGCGATTAAAGAATTAAGATTTAATAATTACAATTTAAGCATTACTAAAGTAAAAGAGGTCCAGGAGTTTGTTGAGACTCATCAGGGAGAAGAAATTACCATGGTTATTCAAAGAGGGGACCAGGTGCTAGAAAAAACTTTAGTACCACGAGTTAACTTTCCAGCTGATGAGGGGTCTATGGGAATTGGTTTAGCCAGAACAGCTATTGTTTCTTACCCTTGGTATCGAGCTTTAATTATGGGTATTACTAGCACCGTTAACTTGATTTGGGCGATGCTGACAATTTTAGGGGGATTGCTTTGGCGGTTACTATCGACTGGCAAGCTAGCTGTTGAGATAGCTGGTCCTGTTGGTATTTTTAGTTTAACTGGCCAAGCTGCTCAACTTGGTTTTATTTATATCCTCCAATTGACCGCCCTTCTAAGTATTAATTTAGCTATTATCAATGCCTTGCCTTTTCCTGCTTTAGATGGTGGTCGACTATTATTCTTGGCTATTGAAAAAGTTAAAGGGTCACCAGTGAGCCAGAAAGTTGAAAGAGTTGTTCATACCACTGGCTTTGTTATTTTGATTCTTTTAATGATTGCCATAACCTGGCGGGATGTGGTCAGATTCTTTTAACAAATTAAGGACTGTCCCTCAGGGACAGTCCCTAAGGGACAGTCCTTGGTTAAAACGTGAGACAATTTACACTCTTCAGCAAAACTAAAAAAGAAACTCCTAAGGGAGCAGAGACTATTAGCCACCAGTATTTAGTCAGGGGCGATTTTATTGACCAAACTGCCGCTGGTATTTATAGTTTTTTGCCTTTGGGTTGGCGAGTTCATACAAAAATCGAAAAGATTATTAGGGAAGAGATGAATAATTTAGGTGGTCAAGAATTATTTCTACCAACCTTAATTCCTCGAAGTTTATGGCAGGAGACCGGTCGCTGGCAGACTATTGAGCCACCACTTTTTAAGGTTAAAGATCGTCACCAAAAAGAATATGGCCTAGGACCGACCCATGAGGAAATAATTACTGATTTAGCTAGAAAAAGAGTTAATTCTTATCAAGATTTGCCTCTTTATCTTTACCAAATTCAAAATAAATTCCGTAATGAGATGCGAGCGACTGGCGGTCTCTTGCGAGTTCGTGAGTTTATCATGAAAGACCTCTATAGTTTTCATATCTCTGAAAAAGAAGCTCTCCAGTTTTACGAGAAAGCTAAGCAGGCGTATCTAAAAATATTTAACCGTTGTGGTTTAGAAGTAGTCGTGGTTGAGGCAGATCCAGGAACGATTGGTGGCAGTCTTTCTCATGAGTTTATGCTTTTGGCTGAGACAGGCGAAGACAAGGTCTTGGTTTGTTCAAAGTGTGGCTATGGCATTAATATTAATAAGGCAGGTGATATTAAAAACTGCCCGCAATGTCAAGGAGCCTTGAAGAAAGAGAATTGTATTGAAGCTGGCCACGCCTTCTATTTAGGAACAAAATATAGTCAGGTCATGGAAGCTACTTTTGTTGATCAAACTGGTCAAAAGCAGCCGATTGTCATGGGCTGTTATGGGATTGGCCTGGGAAGGTTAATGGGGGCAATTGTGGAGGCTTCTCATGATAAAAAGGGGATTATTTGGCCTGAGAGTGTGGCTCCTTATCAGATTCATTTGTTGTCTTTGAGTAGCAAGTCCAAGTCTCTTCAAGTAAAGATTAAAAAAACAAGCGATAAGCTTTATCAAGATTTACAAAAAAAGGACTTGGAGGTACTCTATGATGATAGGGATAAGAGTCCTGGCGAAAAATTTGTTGAAGCAGATTTGATTGGCATTCCCATTCGGCTAGTGGTCAGCGAAAAGACAATAGCTAAGAACTCTATCGAGGTAAAGAGGCGAGGTAGTGAGAAAACAGAATTAGTGGAGATAGATAAGCTGTTCAAATTTTTAAATTTTTAATTTTATGTTAAACAATCTCTTTGGGCTATTCTCAAAAGACATTGGCATAGATTTAGGTACGGCTAATACCCTGGTTTATGTTAAAGGCCGAGGAATTGTTATTAACGAACCATCAGTCGTAGCTATCAATCAAAAAACTGGTCAGATTTTAGCTATCGGAGAGGAAGCTAAAAAAATGGTCGGTCGAACGCCGGCTCATATTGTTGCTTCTCGTCCTTTGGTGGCTGGTGTGGTTTCTGATTTTGAAGTGACTGAACAAATGCTTAAGTTTTTTATTGATAAGATTCATCGGGAAAGTTTTTCTATTTTACCTCGGCCGCGGGTAGTGATTGGTGCCCCTTCCGGAGTAACTGAGGTAGAAAAGAGAGCAGTCGAAGATGCTACTAGAAGTGCTGGAGCCAGAGAGGTGTATTTAATTGAAGAACCAATGGCCGCGGCTATTGGGGTAAGACTTCCTGTTCAAGAGGCAACTGGTATTATGGTTGTTGATATTGGCGGTGGGACAACTGAGGTAGCGGTGATTTCTTTGGGTGGCGTGGTAGTTAGTCGAAGCTTACGAACAGCTGGTGATAAACTTAACGAAGATATTATTAATTATGCCCGAAATGAGTTCAATCTTCTTTTGGGCGAAAAAACAGCTGAAGATATTAAATTAGCGACTGGTTCAGCTTATCCCTTAGAGGAGACGCTGGAGACAACCATGCGCGGTCGTGACGTGGTTACTGGCTTGCCAAAGGAAGTGATTGTTGAAGATAGCCAAATTCGTAAAGCCCTAGGTCGTTCAGTTAAAATCTTAGTCAACGCGATTAAGGGGGCTATTGAAGAAACCCCTCCAGAATTAGTCGCTGATATTATGCATCGGGGAATTTTTTTAGTTGGCGGTGGTAGTTTATTGCGAGGCTTAGATGAATTAGTCGCTGAAGAGACCGAAATGCCAACTAGATTGGTGGAGGACCCTTTAACGGCAGTAGTTCGTGGCACTGGCGTGGTTTTAGAAGATGTTAACGCCTTAAAAGAGATTTTGGTTAGTACCCGATATGAGGAGCCACCAAAATAAAGTTACAGGAACATCTTAAGGGACAGTCCCTTAGGGACTGTCCCTGTCTTGTCCCTGTCTTCGTAGACATGCCCGAGTTACCCGAAGTAGAAACAATCAGAAGACAGTTAAATAGAAAAATTAAAGGAAAGAAAATAAATACTGTTGAAGTGCATTTGTCGCGGTTTGTTAAATATCCTTTGGAAAAATTTAAAAAGATAGTTAAGGGGGCTCAAATCAAAAATATTAGTCGCCGGGCCAAACTATTGATTATTGAGTTATCCAATGATTATTTTTTAGTCATTCATTTGAAATTAACTGGTCAACTGATTTTTAACGGTCAGCCTAGCAAGCACACTCATCTAATTTATTATTTTACTGATGGGACTCGCCTAATTCATAATGATTTGAGGCAATTTGGCTTTGTTAAAGTAGTATCTAAAAAAGAACTAGCTAGTTTTCTGGAGAAAGAAAAATTTGGCCCTGAGCCCCTAGCTAAAGAATTTACTCTCGATTCATTCAAAAAACTATTAGATAAAAGAAAAGGGGCTAAAATTAAGCCTCTTTTAATGGATCAAAATTTTGTGGCTGGTATTGGTAATGTCTACTCGGATGAGATTTTGTTTTTCGCCGGAGTTCAGCCAACCAGAAAAGTAAATAGTCTCAAGCCAAAAGAAATTGAAAAAATCTATCAGGGCATTAAAAAGATTTTGCCGGCTGCCTTAGGCCGACGCGGCACTTCAGCTGATCGATATGTAGATGCCGAAGGCAAAGAAGGTGAATATCTACCTTTGTTAAAAGTCTATCAACGGGAAGAGCAGCCCTGCTTTGTTTGTCAGACTAAAATTAAGCGTCTCAAAATGGGTGGTCGCTCAGCCCATTTTTGTCCCAAGTGCCAGAGATGACCTCTAACAAAACCATTCTAAAATTTCCTCCTGGATTTTTGTGGGGGGCGGCGACGGCAGCTCATCAAGTTGAAGGTGGTAATGTTAATGATTGGTCAGAATGGGAGAAAAAAAATGCTAAGCGGTTAGCTAAAAAAGCCCAAGGTTATTGGCAACCATGGCAGCAAGAAATGTTTCCAGAAATGTTTGTGTCAGCCAATTATATTTCTGGTCGAGCTTGTGACCACTACCATCTCCATGAGCAAGATTTTGATTTAGCTAAATCTCTCGGCCATAATGCCCATCGCTTTTCCATTGAATGGTCACGCATTGAGCCGACGGAAGGAAAATTCAATGAGAGAGAAATTGAACATTACCGGCAAGTTCTTTTGGCCTTGAAAGAGCGGGGCATAGAGCCTTTGGTTAGTCTTTACCACTGGACCCTGCCAATTTGGTTTACTAAAAAAGATGGTTGGTTAAATAAAAAATCCCCTTATTATTTCAACCGTTTTGTTAAAATAATCGGCGAGAATTTATTTAACCAAGTAAAATTCTGGATTACCTTAAACGAGCCAATGGTTTATGCTAGTGCTTCTTATGCAAAGGGTGCCTTCCCGCCACAGAAAAAAAATATTTTTAAATACTTCCAAGTGATTAATCAATTAATCAAGGCTCATCAATTAGCTTATCGTTCTTTGCATTTAATTGACATGAGTTGTCAGGTAGGCATGGTTAAGCATAATATTTACTTTAAAAATATCCCTTTAGCTAACTATTTTTGGAATAATTATTTTTTAAAAAAAACAAAGCGAGAACAGGACTTTATTGGTTTGAATTATTATTTTTACGCTGGATTTCCTAAAAAGAAAAATTTGCCAGTTTCTGATATGGGCTGGCAGATTTACCCAGGAGGGATTTATCATGTTTTAAAAGATTTAAGAAAATATCAAAAGCCAATTTATGTTACGGAGAATGGTTTAGCTGATAAAGAAGATAAACAACGAGCCAAATTTATAAAAGACCATTTATATTGGATACATAAAGCAATACAAGAAGGGGTTGATGTCCGAGGATATTTGTATTGGTCGCTTTTAGATAATTTTGAATGGGACAAAGGCCTTTGGCCCAGATTTGGCTTAGTTGAGGTAGATTATAAGACATTAGAGCGCAAACTTCGCCCCAGCGCCAACCAATACGCAAAAATTTGTAAAGAAAATACCTTAGAGTTTAAAAATTAAAAATTATAAAATTAAAAATTTTTAAACTATGACCTGGTTTCTTATTGCCATTATTGCCCATTTTCTTTTTGCCCTTGTTTTTATTACTGATAAAATTCTGCTGTCTAAAACTTTACTTAATCCGATTGGTTATGCTTTTTATACTGGCCTTTTGCAAATTTTTGTTTTAGTTTTAATTCCGTTTGGTTTCGTAATACCTTCCTCTGTCCAGGTCCTCATCAGTTTTATGGCCGGTGCTTTATTTACTTTGGCTGTTTTGTTTCTTTACAAAGCAATTCAAATGGGCAGAATCTCAAAGATTATTCCGGTGATTGGTGGGGCGGTGCCTATTTTTACTTTAATTTTAACTTATTCATTTTTAGGAGAAAGACTAACCCCGAAACAGTTAATTGCCTTTTTCCTCTTAGTTATTGGAGGGATGATAATGTTATGGCCTAAAAAATCCAGACCAAGTTGGGAGATATCTAGGGCCTCCTTGACTAAGAGATTGACCGTAGCTATTTTAGCCGCTTTATTTTTTGCCAGTTCCTTTGTTCTAACTAAATTTATTTTTACTTATCAACCCTTTATCAGTGGCTTTATTTGGATTAGAATGGGTGGCTTTTTGATGGGAATTTTATTATTCCTCTGGCCAAGAAATCGCCAGATAATCTTAGAGACAACTAAAACAATTAAAATTAAAACCGTGGGCTTATTTCTTTCTAACAAAGGATTAGCTGCTATAGCTTTTATTTTACTTAATTATGCTATTTATTTAGGTAGTGTCATTTTAGTTAATGCCTTTCAGGGGGTTCAATATATTTTTCTTTTAGCCATAGCCATTATTCTTTCTATAAAATTCCCCCAAATTCTAAGAGAACAGATTAGCCGAGAAGTTATTGTCCAAAAAATAATCGCTATTTTGTTTATTGGTTTTGGCCTAAGTATTTTGGCCTTTTAGAATCAGCTAATCAGTGGTTAATTTTACCTCTAATAATCACCAATTAAGATATTATATATTTTTGAGATAGTTTATGATATAATTCAAGGCATAGATTATGGCCTTCTTTCGTGACACTTTAAATCTTTGGCGTGTTTTCGGCTTACTTATTTCCCTATTTATTATTTGCTTAGTCGGTTTTTTGATTTATCTAATGACTGGCCAAGTCAAGTCGCCACCCGAAGTTACTTTTGGAGTTACTTTTAGTCAACTCTTTGCCGAAGAAATGGGGCTTGACTGGCGGGAAGTTTATTTAGCTATCCTTGATGATTTAGGAGTAAGAAAATTACGTCTGGTTGCTTATTGGCCAATGATTGAACCCCGCCGGGGAGAATATTCGTTTGCTGATTTAGATTGGCAGATTTCAGAAGCTACCAGAAGAGGAGCCGAAGTTACTTTAGCTGTTGGCCGCAAATTGCCTCGCTGGCCAGAGTGTCATGTCCCAGATTGGGCAAACTATTTAAGCGAATCAGAACAGCAAGAAAGGGTTTTATCAATGTTAACTGAGGTGGTCAATCATTATAAAGAGAATGAGACGATTAAGGCCTGGCAAGTGGAAAACGAGCCATTTTTGAAAGGCTTTGGCGAATGCCCTAAATTAGATAAGCAATTCTTAGATAAAGAAATTTCTTTAGTTCGGCAGTTAGATTTTAAGATTAGCCGGCCAATTATTGTTACCGCCAGCGGAGAATTAAGTATTTGGACTCAGCCAGCCTTGCGAGCTGATATTTTAGGAACCACTCTTTATCGCATTGTTTGGGCCAAAAGAATTGGTTATTTCAAATACCCTATTCAGCCAATTTTTTACTACAGAAGAGCTAATTTAGTTAAGTGGCTTACTGGCGTAGAAAAGGTGATTATTGTTGAATTACAGGCCGAGCCTTGGTCAAGAAGAGCACTTTATGAGATAAGTGTTAACGAACAAGCTAAGTCAATGAGTTTAAATAAATTTAAAGATATCATTAGTTATACTAAAAAAACTGGTCTTGACGAAGCCTATTTATGGGGAGTCGAATGGTGGTATCAGAAAAAAGCTCGGGGGAACAATGCTATGTGGGCGGAGGCTAAAAAACTCTGGAGCTATTAGTCATCCTTGACAAATACACAATAATTTGTTACTATATTGACAAGCTTAAATAAATTGATTTTAGCATTTTTAATAAATCTTTTAGAGAAGGAGGATGAGGATGGCTAAAATAGAAGTTTCTTATGTAGATCGAGCTAATGGTCGAGTAGAGATAGCAATTGGCCCCTTCAAGATTGTTTTTGCCGAGAACGATGGTAAAGTTCGTAAGATAAGTGTTACTAGAGATGATAAAAACAGAATTGCTAACTCCGGCGCAATATGGATACCTCGCCATTTATTCAATTCCGCTGCTAGGTTGGCTCGCCAAGAATTATTAGAAGGCGAATCAGTGGTTACCGAGAAGATGATGCGAAGCGCCGCCAAGGCCGAGTATCGCCATCGTCGGGTGCTAGGAAATGACTATTAAATTTTGCCCTTAGGCGGCTGTTGGTTAGTCTAGCCAACAGCCTTTTTTTCTTGTTAATATAGAATTAAAAGGTCTCTTTTGAATACATTTCATGAAAATAAACAAAAAATTACCTTTTTATGTTATCTGCGATAATATTCGCAGCTTAGAAAATATTGGTTCAATCTTTCGAACGGCCGATGCCTTAGGGGTTAATAAAATATTTCTCGGTGGCATTTGTGGTCAGCCACCCCAGCCAAAAATTTCTAAGACAGCTTTGGGAGCAGAAAAAAATATCCCCTGGGAGCATCATTGGCAAATTTGGCGAATAGTGGAAAAATTGCAACAAGAGAAAGTTTTGATAGTCGTCTTAGAACAAGCCAAAAAAGGTCTAGTTTATACTCAATTTAAACCCAAATTCCCTTTGGCTTTAGTAGTCGGCAACGAAATCAAAGGAGTTTCTTCTTCTATTTTAAAAAGAGCTGACCAGGTTATTTATTTACCTATGTTTGGCCAGAAAGAATCTTTGAATGCGGCAGTCGCCTTTGGCATCGCCGGCTATTGGATTAACCAATGGCGGATTAAGGCACGCCTTTGAAGAAAATATGCCCTTTTTCAAAGTCATCAAAAAACATTCAAAATCAGCGGCTCGTTTGGGGCTAATTAACACCTTGCACGGCCGAATTCATACGCCGGCTTTTTTACCTGTGGCTACCCAAGCTACGGTCAAAAGTTTAACTCCCAGAGAGCTTAAAAAAATAGGCTTCGAAGCTATTCTTAGCAATACCTACCACCTTTACCTCCAGCCAGGTCATCAAACTATCAAAAGACTTGGTGGTTTGCACCAATTTATGAATTGGCCTGGGCCAATTGTCACTGATAGTGGTGGTTTTCAGGTTTTCAGTTTAGGATTTGCCCTCGAACACAAAGTGGGCAAGGTTTTAAAAGAAGACAGACAAAGAGATTCAAACTTTAATCAGAAAGAGTCAAAAACTCAATCGGCTAAATTAGTTAAAATTGATGAAGAAGGAGTAACTTTCACTTCTCACCTGGATGGTTCTCTCCATCAGTTTACTCCTGAAAAATCTATTCAGATTCAACAAGGCCTAGGAGCTGACATTATTTTTGCTTTTGATGAATGTACCTCCCCTTTAGCTAGTCATCAATATACCAAAAGCGCTATGGCCAGAACCCATCGCTGGGCCGGAAGAAGCTTAAAAGCCAAAAAGAAAAAAGAACAGGCCCTTTTTGGTATTGCCCAAGGCGGTCCTTTCCGCGACCTAAGAGAAGTCAGCGCTCGCTTTATTGGAGATTTGCCCTTTGACGGCTTTGGCATTGGTGGCTCATTCGGCCGAAAAGAAATGAAAAAGACCCTCGATTGGGTCATGCCGTATTTACCTTCTGATAAACCTCGCCACTTATTAGGCATTGGTTATTTAGACGACCTAAAAGAAGCCATCAAAAGAGGAGTCGATCTTTTTGATTGTGTCTATCCCACTCGTTTAGCTCGTCACGGTACTTTCTTAACTTCTCAAGGAGAATTGAACATTTCAAAGTCTTCTTACCGAACTGATAAAAAGCCAATTATGGAAAATTGTTCCTGCGATACTTGTCAGAATTTTAGCCGCGCCTATCTCCACCATCTTTTTAAAGCCAAAGAAATCCTCAGCCCTCGCTTGGCCACTTTCCACAATCTTTGGTTTATTTCCCAGTTCATGAAAAAAATCAGAGAAGATATTAAAGAAGACAGGAGAGAAATTGGAAGATGAGATGGGAAGTGATATAATAAATTTACATGGCTAAACAATCAATTTCCCGAGGTTTTTATAAAGCAACCTGGTTTTTCATTTGGCCGTTTTTTAAATTTTTTATTAATTTCCAAGTCATTTATCCACCAGATTTATCTTTAAAAAAGCCAATTATTTTAGCCTCTAATCATCTTAATCTTTATGATGCTTTTTTAATTGGACTTAGTTTTCCTCTTTCTTCTAAAATTCATCCTCTTCGTTTTATGGCCGCTGATGGATTGATGAACAGCCCCTTAAGAATTTTTCTTGAGCTCTGGGGATGCTTTCCCACTTATGCTGGTCAGGGTTTGGAGACCTCTCTTAAAATCCCTCGCCAAATTATTCAAGAAGGAGGAGCTATTCTGATATTCCCCCAGGGTAAAAGATTTCAGGGCTTTGATATTCATCAAGGTAAAGTAGGGGCAGCTGCTTTGGCCTTAACTACCCAAGCATCAATTCTTCCTATTGCCATTTCTGATCCTTATCCAGGAAATACGGTCAAATTTTTTTTAAGAAAGAAAAAAATTAAAATTTCCATTGGCCACCCTTTTTCTTTAGTAGAAAAATTCAATAAAAAAGGGAATTATACTAAAACTGATTTCGTCCAAGGAACAGAGATTATTATGAAGGAGATTAGCCAATTATTTTAATGGCCAAAAACCATGAAGTCACTCCTTCTCATTCTGAAGGTCCTGAGTGACCTTTTTCTTCGTTTATTTCCTTTCCCTCTTCACCGCAACTACCGGTTTGCTTTTTTGGTCCATTCACGGGATTTAAACGATGTTTACCGCAAATTTCCCTTTGCTAGAAAATTACCTCAAAAATTGGTAGAATTTTGGTGTAAGCGCTCTTGGCCAATTGTCATTTCAAAAGTGACTGGCTTAAAGTCTCTAAAAGATGGTAAAGAAGTGCCAGGTTATATTATTGGCGTTCCCATGACCGCCCATCAGATGCTCGAGAATAGAAAGCTAGCTCTCCGCCGCATTATCCAAGCCTGCCAATTAGCCGAGAAGTTAGGGGTTAAAATCGTCGGATTAGGCGCACTGAACTCTTCTGTTAGTGGCGGTGGATTATTTCTTATTGATAGAGTAAAGACTGGAATAACCACAGGCCATGCTTTGACTGCGTCTTCGATAATCCTAAACGCCTTAGCTCTTATCAGGCTTATGGAATTAAAAAAAGAAGATATTTCTGTGGCTATTGTTGGAGCAGCGGGTTCGATTGGCTCTACATGCACTCGTCTTTTAGCTAGTAGTGGAATAAATAGGATACTTTTAGTTGATTTAGAAAGGAAGAACCCAGCACTAAGACGGCTCATTAGAAGTTTAAATAAGATAAATTCAAAAATAGAGATTTTAGTCTCGCATAAAATTAATGATATAAGAAATTCAGATTTAGTAATAGCCGCTACTAATGCCCCCGAGACTTTAATCCGCTCTGGTGATTTAAAGTCGGGAGCAGTTGTAATTGATGATGCCCAGCCTTCTGACATTAGCCAAGAATTAATTGAGGAAAGGCAAGATGTGCTTGTGATTGACGGAGGGGTAATAAATACTCCGAGTATTTTTTCTAATTTTAATTTAGGATTAGCAAATAAAGAAGATAGTTACGCTTGCCTAGGGGAAGCAGTGTGTTTGGCAGCGGTTTATTGGGAGGGAAATTATAATATAGGGTACACTAATCTTAGGAGAGTTACAAAGATAAATAAAATAGCTGAATCCTTAGGGTTTAAGCGAGGAAATTTCCAAAATTTTGGTAAATGTTATACTTCCCAAGATATAGAAAGGATTAAAAATATTATTAAGAATAATGTTTAATTTCGATCCTATAAATTTAATTATTCTATTAGCCGCTGTAATAAATTTAATTTTAGGAATCTTTATATTTTTTAGAAACAGGAAAAGCTTGGTTAATATTTTATTTGCGATTTTCGTTTTGTCACTTGTTGGTTGGTCTTCATCAATGATTTTATTTAGAATGGCTTTAATTGCGGAGGAGGCATTATTCTGGGTTCATATATTATATGCTGTAGCATTATTTATCCCCTTGACTTTTATTTTCTTCTCTTCTTATTTTCCAAAAGGAGAACGATTTATCTCTCGTTTTAT
>CAYFWT010000003.1:0-32539 GCA_964346955.1 uncultured Candidatus Saccharibacteria bacterium | reverse complement strand
TTATTGAGTAAAAAAAGAGGAAGCAATGAGCAAATTATCAAAGAAAGCTTCCTCCCTTTTCTGGTTATTCTGGGAATTATTGGTTGCTTAGTTCTTTATCAGCCTAATTTGAGTGCTTTGGTCATTGTTGCCTTGATTGCCGGCTTTATTTATTTTTTAGCCGAGATAAAAATATCCTATCTTTTAGCCATGGCTGGTTTAGCCTCAGTTGCTTTTTTCACTTTGATTAAGACAGCTTCTTATCGAGTTCATCGACTGACTGTTTTCTTGCATCCGGAACTCGACCCCCAAGGTATTGGCTATCAGATTAATCAAGCTCTTTTGGCCATTGGTTCAGGTGGTCTTTTTGGTCTAGGGCTTGGTCACAGTGTCCAAAAATGGAAATATTTGCCCGAGGCAATTAGTGATTCTATCTTTGCCATTGCCGCCGAAGAATTAGGACTGATAGGGGCAAGCCTGATAGTTATTTTATTTATTCTTTTAGCCTGGCGTGGCCTTAGTATTGCTAAAAATTCTCCCAACAGATTTGGCTACCTATTAGCTGGCGGAATTACTGGTTGGTTATTTTTTCAGGCTTTTGTTAATATAGCGGCTATTTCTGGTTTAATCCCTTTGACTGGTATGCCGCTGCCTTTTGTTAGTTACGGAGGATCAGCTATGATTGCTTTGTTAGCTGGTATGGGCATATTGGTTAATGTTTCGAAATACACCAAATAAAATTTTCAATTACCAATTTTCAATTTTCAAACATTTTGGAAATTGAATCATTGGAAATTGAATCATTGAAATGAGAATACTTTTTACTGGCGGCGGTACGGGAGGACACATTTTCCCCATTATTGCTGTCGCCAGAGAATTAAAGAAAATTTATACTCAGGGAGACTTAGAGATGCTTTTCTTGGGACCAGGTAATTTTACCGAAGCCCTGGAAAAAGAAGGGATTAAAGTCAAAATAATTTCCGCTGGCAAACTAAGACGTTATCCCTCAGGCAAAACTATTTTAGATTTCTTTAAATTTCCTCTCAGTCTTTGTCAGGCCTTCTTACATGTTTATATTTGGATGCCCGATATTATTTTTAGCAAGGGCGGCTATGGAAGTGTCCCTGTTGTTATAGTCGGTTGGCTTTATCGCATTCCTATCCTAATTCATGAATCAGATACTATCCCTGGACTAGCTAATCGTTTAGGGGCTAAGTTATCTAGAAGAATCGCTATTTCCTTTACTTCAGCAAAAAGGCACTTTCCTCCCCATAAAACAGCCTTATTGGGCAGTCCTGTCCGACAAGAAGTTATTCAAGTTTGCCTTTCAGCAACTGAAGAAGAGAAAGAAAAAGCTAGAAATATTTTCAAAATTACTAGCCAAAAGCCAGTTATTTTTATTGCCGGTGGTAGTCAGGGAGCTCGAACAATAAACAAGATAGTTTCGACAACCCTGTCTCGACTTTTGGAAAAGTACGAAATTATCCATCAGTGTGGCTCTAAAAATTATCAAAAAATTTTAGATGACTTTAATAAATCTCTTCCAGCGGATTATCATCTTTACCCTTTCTTAGAAGAAAACCAGCTGGGGTTAGCTTATTTGGCAGCTGATTTAGTTATTTCTCGAGCCGGGGCGGGGAGTGTTTTTGAAATTGCTGCTTGCGGTAGACCAAGTATCTTAGTTCCTTTAGTTCGAGCAGCTTCTGGCCATCAAAGAGGAAATGCCTTTGCTTATGCTAAAGCTGGGGCAACTATAGTCTTAGAAGAAACCAATTTAATGCCTCATCTTTTTATCAATAGAATTGCTAAAATTTTAGATAATCCGGAACTAGCTCAAAAAATGAGCGCAAATGCTAAAAGCTTTTTTCTTCCAGAAGCAGCTAACAAAGTAGCCCAAGCATTAATTGAGATAGGTAAATAGGCCAAGGATAGCCCCTCAATTCTAAAAGAAAACATGGTAGAAAAACAGAAAATTAGGGTGAGAATCGCTCCTAGTCCGACTGGGCCTTTACATTTAGGTACCGCCCGGACCGCTCTTTTTAATTATCTTTTTGCTAAAAAAAATAAAGGGGAATTTATTCTTCGTATTGAGGATACTGATATAGAACGTTCGGAAAAGAAATATGAAAAGGACATTATAGAAAACCTCAAGTGGCTAGGACTAAACTGGAATGAGAAGCCCTATCGACAAAGCCAACGAAAGAGAATATATCAAAAATACATCAAAAAACTTTTAGATTCTGGCCAGGCCTTCTGGTGCTATCACAGCAAAGATGAATTAGCCAAAGAAAAAAAGGAACAAATGAGCAAGGGAGAGGCACCTCATCATATCTGTAATTATAAAGTCAAAAGTCAAAAGTCAAAACTTAAAGGAATTATAAGATTTAGGTGTCCAGAGAAAAAAGTGGTTTTTGATGACTTAATTAGGGGAAAGCTAGAATTTGATGGGGGATTATTGGGTGATTTTAGTATTGCCCGCGACAAAGAAACTCCCTTGTATAATTTAGGAGCAGTCATCGACGATTGTGAAATGAGGATTAGTCATGTTATCAGAGGCGAAGATCATATTCCTAATACCCCCAAGCAGATTCTTATTTATCAGGCCCTAGGCCTACCTCAACCCCAATTTGCTCATTTGCCGCTGATTTTAGGACCCGATAGAAGTAAGTTAAGCAAGCGTCATGGGGTGGTCTCGGTTGGCTGGTATAAAGAAAAAGGGTATCTCTCAGCAGCTTTAATTAATTTTATGGCTCTTTTAGGCTGGAATCCAGGTACCACCAAAGAGATTTTTTCCTTTGATGGGTTAATTAAAGAATTTTCTCTGAAAAGGGTTCAAAAAGGTGGGGCAGTTTTTAATCTAGAACGGCTCGATTGGCTCAATGGTTATTATATTAGGCAGATGGGCTTAGAGGAATTAACTAAGCTGTGCTTGCCTTATTTAGAAAAAGCTGGATTAATCGTCTCTGAAAAAGCAAATAAATTCAAAATTACCAAAACAGGCGAAATAGTTGATTTAAAATGGCTCAAGAAAATAATTGCCCTAGAGCAAGAACGGGTTAAGAAGTTATCCGAGATAGGGGATTTAACCAAATTCTTCTTTCAAGACAAATTAGATTATCAGCCAGAGCTTCTAATTTGGAAAAAAATGACCCCTAAAGAGGTTAAAACTAACCTTGACATTTTAGAGAAAACATTGTCTAAAATGACCAAATTTGACCGAAAATCGCTGGGGAATACTCTGTTGCCTCTGGCTGGAAAACATGGCTCTGGCGAGCTTCTGTGGCCTCTGAGAGTGGCTTTAACAGGGGAAAGGGCCTCTGCCGGCCCCTTTGAAATAGCGGAAATCCTGGGTAAAAAAAAGACCCTCAAAAGGATAAAAGAGGCTAAAAATATAGTAAAATAAAAGGACCTATTAACATAAAAAAACTCCCCAGACCAGGTTGCGGTCAAGGGAGGACAAGACAGGGGAGATAATTGAAAATAGTCATTTTCTTAGAAACCGGTAAGTCTCATAAGTAAAATTCTTACATTTCTCTATGTTCAGTCCATGGCTAGCAGCTATAAGTGAAACAAATGTATAAAAATCTGTATTTTTTTGAAGGCCAAGATATACCTCACTATCTTTCCCATTTATTAATAAGCGCTTCCACTCCCGGCTTCCGTGTCCGATTGGTCGAAGAAAAGCAACATATGATCCAGAAGAAAGGATAACTATATCTCCCGCCTTTAAGATAGTTTTTTCTCCTCTCTTTTCGTCAATCAAAAACATTTTTCTCTCCCTTCATGTTTCAAAAGGACTGCCACAAAAATAGCATATTCAATAAATATTGTCAAATCACTTGGCGAAACTTGGCAGTCTTGATGATTTTAATTTTACCCCTAATCAGCCAAGGGAGTTTGGTTGATGAGCTTAGCCAACAAATTCAGGAACAAGAAGCAAAAAGGGCGGAATTGGAAAGACAAGCTCAGGAATATCAACAAATTATTAATCAAAAACAGAAAGAAATTAAAAGTTTAAACAACCAGATTGCTATTTTTGAAGCCAGAATAGGGAAGTTAATAGTAGAAATAGAATTAACCGAAGATGAAATAGACCAGACCAATTTAGAAATCTTACAATTAGAATATGGTCTTGATCAAACAGCAAATGATATTACTGACCAAAAAAATCATTTAGCGGAAATCATTCAGACAATTGCTGAATATGATGAGACAACTGAACTAGAAATGATTTTACAAAGCGAGAATTTCTCTGATTTCTTTAACCAAATAGCCTATCTAGAAAATCTACAAGAAGGAGTTCAAAAGAGAGTGGAAACTCTTAAATCATTAAAACAAAAATTAACTCAAGATAAACAAACCAAAGAAGAGAAAAAAGAAAGATTGGAAGAGCTTAAAGAACAATTAACCCAGCAAAAATGGTCCTTAGCTAGCCAAAGAGGATCTAAAGAAGCGCTCCTCAAATATACTCGGGGCGAGGAAAGTAGATATCAAGATATGCTCGCTCATGTGGAAGCTCAAAAGAGGTCATTATTGGGCGATATCAACCGCTTGCGGCAATTGAAGGCAGCTGAATTAGCCCGCTTAAAAGAGCTTCTAGAAAAGCCGCCGCAAGAATATTGGGCCTCCACTAATTGGTACTATAGCCAAGATGACCCTAATTGGGGTAAAATAAATATTGGACTGACTGATTCAAAATTAGAAGATTACGGCTGTGCCATTACCTCAGTAGCTATGGTTTCAACATATTGGGGAATTAACATTACTCCAAAGCAATTAGCTAAAGAAAAAATTTATTATTATGATTTAATTGTCTGGCCTAAGAGATGGGAGGATATTAGTTGTATCAACTGTCCACCGCCTCATACTTCTCCTTTTGATTGGTTCCGCCTTGATCGGGAATTAGGAGCTGGCTATCCAGTAATTGTTTTTGTTAGGGCTAGCGGCCGGGGGGCAGGACATTATGTAGTAGTTCATCATAAAACCAAAGATGGCCGCTATGTGGTCCATGATCCACTTTTCGGACCTAATATTTATTTAGATTCAACTCGAGTATATATTTCTAATTTATATGAGACCACCACTAGTCTCGACCAGATGGTCATTTATCATTAAACAGTAAAATAATTATGCGACATATTATCTTTTTTGTCTGGGTTATCTCAATTGCTTTTATTGTCTTTGGCTGTTTGGAAACTGCCTTAGCTCAAGAAACTCAAGAGCCAGCGAAAGAATCAGGCCAAACACCTTGGCTTTCTCTTAGAGCCGTTCGCCGAATGAAGCTGGACATTCAATCGGTAACAAATGATATAAAAAACGGGATAAATTATTTAAAAGAAAAAGCTAAAGAACAGATAAGGAAGGGCGAAGAGGGGATTAAGGAACGGGCTAGAGAAAGACTAAAAGAAGAAGCAAGAGAATCCAAAGAGTCCTTTTTTAAACAAATTAGATGGGGGATTGACAAGGCCAGACAGGGGATTATTAAAATTAAAGATTTTTTTGTTAATTTATTTTAAAAATTTTAAAAGTAAAAATAGTTTTAGATAAAACAAATAGGGAAGAGAAGGGTAGTATCCACAGAAAAACTATTGACGGCCTAGACAGCCGTATATTAAACTATAAATAAAGTCGCATAATATACCTTAATACGCATTTTATATCCTACGTCTTATGGAACAGAGCCAAAAGCCACTTCCTCAGCATTTAAACGACTTCTTGGACTGGCTTGATATTGAAAAAGGTCTATCTAACAAATCTCAAGAAAATTATTCAAGATTTTTGAAAAAATTTTTGGATTGGTTGAAGGAAAATAATTTAGAAAATTTAAAACCCCACGAACTCTCCCCCGTTCATATTTGGCAATACCGCGTCTATCTTTCTCGACACTCTAAAAAATCACTCAAAAAATCAACTCAAAATTATTATTTAATTGCTTTAAGGTCTTTTCTAAATTATTTTGCCAATCGGGATATTCTATCTCTACCTGCTGAAAAGATTAAGTTAGCTAAAGACAAAGGCGATAAAAAAGTCCATTTTTTAAATTTAGAACAAATAGAAAAATTACTCTCATCCCCAGATACCAACAAAATAAATGGTTTGCGCGACCGAGCAATTTTAGAAGCGTTGTTCTCAACCGGACTAAGAATTGCTGAATTGGTTTCTTTAAACAGAGAACAAATTAGAATTACACCAATAACTAAAGATTTGGAAATTAGCATTGTCGGTAAAGGCAACCGTAATAGAACTGTCTATTTTTCAGAAAGGACGATTTATTGGCTTAAAAAATATCTCAATACCAGAAAAGACAAAGAAAAAGCTTTATTTGTTAATTATCAAGGCAGAAAAAATGTTTCTCGCCGATTAACCGATCGTTCTATTGAAAGACGTATAAAAAAATATGCCTTAATGGTTGGTTTGCCTGAAAATACCACTCCCCATACACTTCGTCATTCTTTTGCCACTGACCTGCTATCTCAAGGAGTTGATTTGCGTCTAATCCAGGAATTCTTAGGCCATCGAAATATTGCTACCACTCAAATATATGCTCATGTAACTAATAGACGCTTACGAGACATCCATCGAAAGTTCCACAGCGGCAAAAATTTAAAATAATACTATAACTATGTCTTTAAAAAAATAATTTGCTATGTTAAGATAAACAATTATGCGGATATCTTATTCTGGGTTAGATAGTTTCACTATCTGTCCAGCTAAGTATAAATTCCAATATATTGACCGAATCAAGGTTCCTAAATCAAAGGATCTTGTTTTTGGCACTTTAATTCACGAATGCCTCCGAATGTTTCATGAACCGAATCAACCAACTCCCCTATCAGAGGATGATTTTTTGAAATATTTTACTCAAAGATGGGATAGTAGTGTTTATCAAGACACTCAAGAAGAAGCTTTTGCTTTTCATCAAGGAATTGACATGCTAAAAAAATATTATGCTCATAATCGAGGAGAGGAGTTTAACATAGTTAATTTAGAAGCCCCTTTTGAAGTGCCTATTTTGGGAAATCAAGTCTCTCCTACTGTTAGTCAGGAGCTTCACCAAGTGACTGGTCGGATTGACCGCATTGATAAATTAGCTGATGGAACTTTTGAGGTGATTGATTATAAAACCAATAAAAAAATGCCCGCCCAAAGGGAAGTAGATAAAAATTTGCAACTTTCTGTTTATTATTTAGGACTAACTAACCGCTGGCCTTCTCTAGGTAAAGAAAATAGGCCAGTTAAACTCTCTCTTTATTTTTTAAGGCATGGCGAGAAACTTTCCACCCTTCGGACTGGCCAACAAATTGATGAAAGCAAAGAAAGAATTTTATCTTTAATTGAACAGGTTAAAGGAAGTAATTTTGAGCCTAGAGCCAACCCTCTTTGTAATTGGTGCCAATACCAACCTCATTGCCCTCTCTTTAAACATAAATTTATTAACCAAGAATCCCCTACTCTTGATGACCAACAAATAAAAGAAGTGGTTAAAGAATATTTTGAAATTAAAGACAAACAAGATCAAGACACCAAAAGAATCGCTGAATTAAAAGAAAAAATTAATCAATATTGTGACGAGCGTGGCCTGGACCGAGTCTTTGGTGAAAATGGTTATATCACTCGCCAATCCCAGAAAAGATTTACTTATGATTTAAATAAGGTTAAGGGAATTCTTGAGCCAATCGGCAAATGGCATGAAATTTTAACTATTGATACAGCCAAATTTAAAAAGACAATCGATGGATTGCCTTATCATCTAAAAAAACAAATTGACCAAGCTAAGACTCCAGAAAGAGAATTCAAAGTAATTTCAGCAAGTAAGAAAGTTCTAGAGAGTAAAAGCTCACCCTAACCATTTCTCGAAGACGCAGCGGCTGGGAATCCGTTGTATTCGTTCTTATTATTTAAGCCGCTGCTCCGAGATGACAAAACAGAACCTTTATTGTTATTTCGTCTTGGCTGTTATGTTTTGTCATCTAGGCTTCTCGAAATAGTTAGGGTGAGCCTTTATAGCTTGCTGGCCTATATTTCTCAAAACCACTACAAGGGATGTAGCCAGCTGCTTGAGCCTCTTTCTCGGAAGAAAACCAGACCTGATTAGCCGGAGCTATTTTTTTAGCCCAAGGACAGTCCGGCCAATGGTATTTATTGCTTTTGATGCTACCAACAAATTTCTCCTGGCCGGTTGTTTCTTTATCAGTCGACTGGTCGACTTTTGGTAAAGATTGCTCAATTGAGGCAGTCGGTTCTTGGATAACAATTGGTTCTTTATTTGTTTGAGGAGCAGTTAAGCGACCAGCTCCAAAACTAATTAAAGCAACTAAAACAATACCAATAGTTAAAAGAATATCAGATTCATGTTCCTTGACGAATTCTTTAAAATTAGATAACATAAATATATGGCCAAGACAAAATCAGCAGGTTCAACCTCATTAGGTCGAGATTCTCGACCAAAATATTTAGGAATTAAGTTATTCGGTGGGCAAAAAGCCCAGCCAGGCAATATTATTGTTCGTCAAAGAGGGACTAAATTTCTGCCTGGCAAAAATGTCCGCAAAGGCAAAGACGATACCCTTTATGCTGTTGCCAAGGGGGTAGTTAAATTTGTCACCAAAAAAATCAAGCGCTTTGATGGCTCTCGAAGAACAGCTAAAGTGGTCAATGTTGAGTAATTAAATTTTGATATTGAATTTAATGAAAATAGAGCATCAACAGATGCTCTATTTTTTTATGATTTTATAGCTGCCTTGACAAATTCTCTAAATAAGGGATGGGGTCGCAAAGGCCGTGATTTAAACTCGGGATGGAATTGGGTGGCCACAAAAAAGGGATGGTTTTTTAACTCAATTATCTCAACTAAATTTTTCTCTGGATTATTTCCAGCCATGACCAAACCTTTTTTCTCTAAAATGTCCCTAAAATCATTATTTAACTCATAACGATGGCGATGCCGTTCAAAAACTTCGGGGCGCTTATAAGCTCGGTGAGCTTGAGTGCCCTTTGTTAGTTGACAGCGGTAGGCCCCTAAACGCATCGAGTCCTCATAATGTTTTTCCTGAATATTTATTTTTTGTTCGGATATTGAATCAATCACTGGATACTTTGTTTTGGGATTAATCTCCGTAGTATGAGCACCACTAAGACGACAAACATTTCGAGCAAATTCAACCACCGCCAATTGCAAGCCATAGCCAAGCCCTAAATAAGGGATTTTATTTTTCCGGCAATATTCAATAGTTTTAATTTTGCCTTCGGTCCCCCATTTCCCATAGCCGCCAGGAACAATCAATCCATCAAAATCTTTTAATTTCTTAATTCGCTGAGGATTTTTTGAGTATTCTTCTGATTCTAGCCAATATATTTCTGGTTTCCTTTTGAAAAACCAGACCGCATGTTTTATTGCCTCAATCATTGAGAGATAGCTATCAGTTAAAGCAGTAGCATTTGACTCGAAATGTTTCTCGACTATGCCTATCTTGACTGGCTTTTCAACTCCTTTAATTACCTTAACTAGTGCCTGCCAATCCGCTAATTTACTTTTTCGTGCTTTAAGATTAAATTTTTTTAAAATTCGATTACCTAAATTTTCTTTTTCGAAATTCAGAGGAACTTCATAAATGGTTCCGGTATCAGGAGCAGAAATAACATCTTGTTTATCAACATTGCAAAAAATCGAAATTTTTTCTTTACGAGAACCATCCAAGGAATACGCCGAACGAGCGATAATAATATCCGGCTGAATTCCTGCTGAATTTAAGGTACGAACAGCATATTGAGTGGGTTTAGTCTTCATCTCCCCAATTATTTCTGGCACGGGCAAATAACTAACCAAAACAAAAAGGACATCCTGAGAATGCCTTAAATGTATCATCCGGGCCGCCTCCAAAAAAAGCATATTTTGATATTCGCCCACTGTTCCCCCAATCTCAGTTAAAACAAAATCTGCTTTATTTTGGCGGGCTGCTTTATAAATACGACGGATAACTTCCTCTGGAATATGAGGTACTACCTCAACACACCTACCTCCGTATTTTAAATTGCGCTCTCGATGAATGACTGCCTCATAAACCCGGCCGGTGGTCATATAATTACTACTAGTCAAATTTCTATCTAGAAATCTTTCATAACTTCCCATATCTTGGTCGCATTGATCACCATCTTCAGTGACAAAAGCTTCTCCATGGACTAAAAGATCCATTGTCCCAGCATCAACATTAATATAAGGGTCAATTTTAATAGCGGTGGCCTGATATCCCTTACTTTGAAGAATTCTGCCGATGGAAGCTGTCGTAATCCCCTTACCAATTCCAGACATTACTCCACCCATAACAAAAATGTACCTGGTTCTTGGCATAAATACTTAGAAAAAGAGGCTCAAATCCTTGAGCCTCTTTTCTTATTTCTCTTCGATAACAACAATTTTAATTTTAGTTTCCAAATTATGAGGGAATTCAACAATTACTTCGTACTCTCCTATTTCCTTGATGGGAGTTTCTAATTTAACCTGTTCTTTGTCAATCTCAAACCCTCTTTCTTTTAACTTCTCCACAATTTGGATAGCGGTGACTGTTCCAAAAAGTTTACTATCTTCACTAACTTTGGCGGGGATTTCAATTTCTAGACCATCTACTTGACTAGCTATTTCTTGAAAATGCAATAGCTCTTCTTCGGCTTTTTGAGCCTCAATTTTCTTTTCTTCCGCTAATTTTTTCAGTTCGCGTTCAGTAGCTAAAACAACTAATTTATTGGGAATTAGAAAATTCCGGGCGTAGCCATTAGCCACCTCTCTAACATTTCCTTTTTTACCTAATTTTTCTACGTCTTTTAACAGAATTACTCTCATAATTATTTTTTGTCATTTAGTATTTTACCCCGAATTCTTTAAATTGCCCAGTGGCTTCTTGCCATTCAACATCTACTTTATCCACCTTAGCCAACCTAGGTCCATTGTAGCACCATTTGATTAGTTCTTTCAACTTTTCCTCTTCGCCTTCAGCTAATACTTCAACTGTACCATCTGAGGCATTACTAACCCAGCCAACCAATTTTAACTCTTTAGCTTTTTTTTGGGCCGAATCCCGAAAAAATACCCCCTGGACCCAGCCATAAATTTTAAGCATCACCTGCTTCTCCATGTAATTTTTATTTTCTCCTTTTGATAACTCTGACTATTCCCTCTTCTCCATTAACTTCTACTAAATCACCATCTTTTAAAACCTGGGTAGCAATTCTAGTACCAATAATACAGGGTTTTTTTATTTCTCGAGCGACAATAGCGGCGTGGCAAGTTAAGCCTCCTTCGTCAGTAACAAAAGCAGCTGCTTTTTGCATGCCCATAAGATAACCGGGGGTGGTCATTGGCGTAACTAAAATATCGCCTTTTTTCACTTTATTCAATTTTTCTAATTCTAATATTACTTTCACTCTTCCCACCACCTTGCCTTTCATGGCAGTGACTCCTTCAAGAATATGCCTAGGAATAGTTTTGTTATGCTTCTGTAAGATTTTGAGCTTCTCTAATTTCTCTAATTGACTGATTTCTAGACCGGGATATAATCTCCCTTCAAAATAAATATATTTATTCTTTCTTTTTACTAATTCTTTTTTACAAGGAATATCTTTATGGGTAATTTCCTCAAAAGTTAAAAAATCTATAAAATTGGCTAAATCTGGCAATAATTGTTTAGCTAATTTCATCAGATTATTCCCAGAGACATATTCAACTTGATCTGTTTTCTGTCTCAGTTGATAAGCCTGTCGAGCAATTTGGTTTGATTTATTTTCTTCAAAAGCCTCGCCTAAGCTAATTATAACAGAAAATTTTGGCCAAAAAGAAATATGTAAATTAAAGATTTTTCTAAAATCTTTAGGTTTAGCCTCCTTAGATAATTTCAGTAATTCCTGGCATTCCTTTCTATATTGATTAGCTATTTTTTTAAATTTTTCGGGATTATTTTTGAAATATAAAAAGATAGGTCTATCATCTGCCTCCTCAGGATTATCAATGTCGTAATAAACATCGATAGCTTTGCCTTTTTCGTATATAAACAAGGGATTGTAATAGATAGAATTATTGGTTATTTTTGACAAACCATAACGTTCTCCCTGATACCAATACTCCACTGCAAAAAGAGGCATTGAGCGGTTATAAAATTTTTCAAACCTTCTTTTAGAAGTCATTTAAGGGTGGTAATTGGTCGTGATTGGGTAATGTAAAACTTTCCTCTTCCCAAAGCCCATTCAATATCTTGAGGGCTTTGATAATGCCTTTCTATTTGAAGACAAATTTTAGCTAATTCTTTAATTTGTTTTTCAGAGAGTTTTTGTTTTTCTTTTTGAATCTTGGAGACTATTACAGTTTTAGTTTCTTTCCCTCTTCTGGTAATTTGTTTCTCTTGGGAATTAACGTTGATATCAATTAATTTTAAAGTGCTTTTTTCAATAACATAACTATCAGGCGTGATAATACCTTGGACCAATGCTTCTCCTAAACCCCAGCAGGCCTCAATTACCATTTGGTCTTTATCCTGGGTTACTGGATGAACAGTAAAACAAACACCAGAAACTTCAGAATTAATCATTTTTTGAATGACTACGGCTACCGAAACTTGCTTTCTTTTAAGTTCTCTTTCCACTCTGTAAAACAATGCTCTGGGCGTATAAAGAGAAGCCCAACATTTTTGAATAGATTCCAAAAGATTATTTCTAGTGACATAAAGCTCACTTTCTAACTGGCCAGCCCAAGCATCAATTTTGGAATCTTCGGCAGTGGCTGATGAGCGAACCGCTACATATTTCTCCCCTAACCTGTCAAATTCTTTAAGAATTTCTTTACCTAATTTTTCAGGGAATTTCTTTTTTAAAATAACCCCCCTAATAATTTCTGAATTTTCTTCAATGTTTTCCACATCCTTAATATTTATTCTCTTCCACATGGCATCAATTTCCACATTAATATCTGTTTCTTTCAAAAACCCTTCAAAAGCCGGAGCCAAAACCAAAAATCCCGGTGGCACAGGAATTCTCGCTTGGCTCATTTCTCCTAGCGAAGCCCCTTTCCCACCAGCCATCGAGATATCTTTTTTGGATAAATTATTAAATAATTTTATCAATCCCACTATTGACAAATATTAAATAATATGTTACATTTATGTTATTAACAACTGAATATTAAAGATAAAGGGGGTGAAGAAATTGAAGATACTGATTACAGGAATAGGTCTAACAGGCAAAAGCACCTTTCGAAGAACCTTGAAAAATTTATTCTTCAAGGCAGGGAGAACCGTTAAAGATGTTGATGGCGACTACCAAAAACTACCCCAAAAATTCGAAGAGAAAACTTTATACCTTATCGAAGATGTCCATGGACCCACTGAAGAAGCCTGTCTTCCTTTGGCTAGCTATGACCTGATTATCTATCTACTGCCTCCTTTCTTTTCCCATCTTATCTTTTGGTTAAAAAGAATCTGGATATGGTTTCAAGAAGGAAAAGGTAGTTGGGATAAGAAAAGACCGGGAGGCTGGCTAGGAAGCGGCAAAAGATATGATCCTTCAAATCTGCCTATTTTTTTCAGGCAACTGATTCGCGACTTCCGAAACAGAAGAAAATGGATAGCTCAGGACAGAAAAACTCTCTCTCAATTCAAAAATGTTATTGTTGTCCGGGCCCAATGGAAAAAAGGAGGAATCAAATTTAGTCGCCTTCACCAGTTCTAGGCCGCTTGGTAAAAATTTATCAAGCGGCTTTAAATTTGTCTCAAGACGCTCTCAAATTCCCTCTTATGCTGACTTAATATCTTTAGTAAATCAAAGACACTCTGACGAGCAAATTCTTCATCAGAAGAAGCTTGACTTACTTCAATAAAACGTAAGCAAAAAGATAACCCTCGTTCCAACAGCCCAAATTTTACTGCCTCAAAGAGATGCTCTTTTTCTAAGTTAGTCAGTCCCCTCTTCTGGGAATAACCCTTGAGCAAGGCAGCTAAATTCTGGTTACTCCATTTTTGCCAATCATCTATAAAGCACCACCCCCGGATTGCCTGACCTAAATCTAAAACCAACTGACCATAATAGCAACGGTCAAAATCTAAAATACAAGAAATTTTATTATTTTGCCAAAGGACATGTCGGCGTCCTAAATCTTCGTGAATCAGCCCTTGAGGCAGCTCTTCAGAAAAAGACAAAGCAAAAAGTTCTTTCTCTAATTTAGCCACAAAATCAGCTACCTGGGAAAAATTACTTTTTAAAATAGTATCTTTAACTTCTAAAAAATTTTCTTGGATGGCTTTCAAATCCCAAAAATGTTCTCTTTTATGCTTAGTTCGATAACCCTCTATTAAACTATGGAACCAACCTAAGGTTTTACCAAATTCTCTAACTTGTTCAGGGTTTGGTTCTAAAATAGCTTCTCCTGAATCATATCTACGCAGATAACCAAATTTATTCTCATACTCAATAATTATTTCTTTATTCTTTTTGGCTATGGGACAAGGAGCGGGAAAATTATTTTTATTTAAATAATCGATTAATTCTAATTCAGCGGCAATTTCTTCTTTTGAGCGCCATCTAGCTCCTTCTGGACAAAGACGTAAAATATATTTTTCTGAATCGGCATTAATTAAGGAAGTTATATTACCACTGGTAGGAACCGAGTTGATTTTTTTAATCTTTCCTAAATTGTATTCCTGAAGAATATTTGTCAGGGCTGCCTGAGGCAATTTTTGTTTAGTCAACATAATCTTCTTAACGAAGTAACTCCAAGGCTTTGACTAATTGGGGGTCGCGCATTTCATCAATGTCTTCTGAAGTTATCTCTATGTCTATGTCAGGAGTTATTCCTTCTTCTCTAATACTGACCCCAGCTGGCGTTAGCCATTTAGCGACAGTAATTTTAACGCTGGAGCCACCCTTAAGTTTTTCTAATTGCTGAACTGAACCCTTACCAAAACTTTTTTGGCCAACAATCTTAATGCCTTTGATATCCCGGAGGGCACCAGCTAAAATTTCTGAAGCAGAAGCTGAACCCTGATTAATTAAAACTACCGTAGGCATATCTTCTAAATCTTCGTAACCCTTACTGCGGTGCTCGTTCTTTTCTCCATTGCCAAAATCTTCCATGACCACTAATTCTCCTTTAGGCAAAAACCAACTGGCTATATCAACGGCTACTTCTAAATAACCACCTGGGTTATTACGGACGTCTAAAATAATTCCCTTAGGTTGAGAATTTAAAACTTCTCCAATTACCCGGGCGAATTCAGCTGCCGAGTTCTCAGTAAAATGATAAAGTTGGATATAGGCAATATTATCCTCTTTAATTTCCCACTTAATAATGGGGATTTGAATGGTGTCCCTGACAATTTTTATTTCTTTGGCTTCATCCCATTTGTCTCTAGCAATAAGTAAAACAACCTCAGTTCCCTTGGGCCCCCTAATTAAGTTAACTGCCTCATCAATAGTCAAGTCAGCTGTTAAAGTATCATCTACTTTAAGAATTTTATCACCAGCTTTTAAGCCAGCTCTCTGGGCAGGATTACCTTCTAAAGGAGTAATCACCGTCAAAATTCCCTTTCTCATGCCAATTTCTGCGCCAATTCCTTCAAAACTACCACCCATATCATCAATAAATTTCTTGCTTTCCTGAGGCTCCATAAAAACAGAATAAGGGTCATCAAGGGATTTAACTAAACCACTAATGGCTCCGTAAATCATCCCTTGACGATTTAACTGATCTCGGTCAACGTACTTCTTTTCTATAACATGCCAAGCATCCCAAAATAAACTAAAATCAACCTTAGCTGGTTGTCCCACTTCCTTACTATACAATCCCTCAATTTTCTCAATAGAGGGTTGGCTTGTCTTACCAATGAAAAAACCAAAGCTAAAAACAATCGCTAATAGAATAATCCAGGTAGGAATGAGAATGTATTTCTTCATACTTTGCATAAGAATAAATCACAAATTACAAATCACAAATTACAAACAAATTCAAAATTACAATGACCAAAATTCCAAACTATTAATTCTATTTGTAATTTGTAATTTGGTGCTTGGGATTTGTTTGTAATTTGGTGCTTGGGATTTGGGATTTCTGCTTTCGCCATTTCCAAAAATATTTAAAAGCACTAACTAAATGCATGCGAGTATATCTATTTAATAAAATATCTAAAAAACCACCCCATTTTCTGCTGGCTCGATAATAATAATGAAACATTTGAGCAGCAGGCAAATAAACCACTTGATAGCCACTTTGCCAAAAACGACGACACCAGTCAGCGTCTTCTAAATACATAAAGAACCTTTCGTCCATTAACCCTACTTTTTCAATAGCTTCTTTTTTAACCAGCATAGCTGACCCTTGTAACCAATCAACTGTCTTAGCCAATGAAAGATTTTCCCCTTGGAGTAAAAATTGACTAATTTTTTTCTTACCCCAATTTAATTTTCCTAAAAATGTCCGTCTGGCTAGAATTGCTCCGATGCTTGGGAAATGAAAACAAGAATTCTGAACTCGATGACTAAAAGTCAACAACTGAGGGCCGACAATACCGACCTGAGGATGATTCCGGATAAATTCAAGTAGTTGGCCAACCGCCGCTTTAAAAATAAGGATATCAGCATTAAGAATAAGCACGTATTCTCCTTTGGCTGCCTCGATCCCCGCATTAACAATTCTAGCATAACCAACATTTTTCGAAAAAGAGACAAATTTCACCTGAGGAAATTTCTCCTGAATCAAATCTTGAGTTTCTTCTTCTGCCTGACTGTCAACAATAATTATCTCATGTTCAAGATCACCGATATTTTCTTTAATCGACTTCAAGCAGAGCTTCAATAAAA
Source organism: uncultured Candidatus Saccharibacteria bacterium (assembly GCA_964346955.1). Lineage (GTDB taxonomy): Bacteria > Patescibacteriota > Minisyncoccia > Portnoybacterales > UBA2143 > CAYFWT01. The sequence goes on along the minus strand of CAYFWT010000003.1, from coordinate 15,727 downwards.
CTGGGGTCCGATGATGGGTGACAATAATAGAAAGCATATATCAATTATTCAAAGATATTCTGACAAACCTCCTGAATCTTCTCAAAATTATCTCCGACGGGCAAAAGAACATATTCCTCATTAATAAAGGTATGATAAAGTAATCCTTGGGGACTAATATCAACAACTTCCTTCTCGATATTTTTGGTATCTAAATAAGGGGTCAAATTAATTAAAGCTCCCATATCGGCCAAAGCCATATCGGTCCGGATATTTCTGCCCAAGGCATCTAAAAGGTTATAGATTTTAACTGGATTAGCTAATACCTTCAAAGAAAGAGCTTTCTCTTTAAGGGCTATTAAAACCTTCTGTTGACGACGCATCCGGTCAAAATCATTGGTAGAATAACGAGAACGGACATAATAAAGAGCGGTCTCACCATCTAAGATATTTTCACCCTCAGGTAGATAAAAAACCCATCTCTCTTCTCCATCAATTTCTTTAATCAGCCAATGTTCGTCTTCTTCTTTCCCTTCTTTAGCCCATTGAGAACTTTCTTCAAAGGGTTTCTCTAGATAAAGGGTAATTCCTCCCAAGGCATCAACGATATCTTCCAGAGCTGTAAAATTAACGGCCACCCCATAGTCAACGTAAAGGCCGGTTAAATAAGAAACGGTCTTCATAGCACAAGATAAACCACCATAGGCATAGGCAAAATTTAATTTTTTCTTTTCTTTTGAGCACCAGAGTCTCAGATAAATATCTCGAGGCAGAGAAATTAAAGCAACTTGGCCGGTACTTTTTTTAATGCTTAATAAAATTATCGCATCGGAAAGCAATTTCCCCTCACCTGGGTCCTCTAATCCCCTCACTCCTAAAAGCAGAATATCAATCCTATTGGGGTCTTTTTCTGGTAATTTAGGTAGGTCTAAAGAATTAGATGAAACATCAGCTGTATCGGTTAGATTAATAATCTGGCTAATGGTAAAACCGGTCTTAAAAAAGAAAAGACCAAAAAACCCTATTAATAATAAGATGAGGGCTATTAGCCAAAAGCGTCTTTTCTTTTTTGGTGGTGGTTGAAGTTGATCTTCCATTTGTAAATTGTCAATTGAAAATTAAAAATTTTTTACTGGAACCATCTCTCCATCTCTTTCGCCCTTACCTTCTTTCTGGCCATAATTACCTTTCTTTTCCTTAGAGCCTGAGGCATTTGTTTGAATAAATCTGTGATGGCTCGCCAAGTATATCTTTCGAAAACTAAAACATAAAACCAAGAAGCAATTTCTTTAGGTAAAAACCAAGGAAAATGTTTGGGTAAAAGCAAAATTTGCTCGTTTTTAAGTTGCATCAGTCTTTGATTTTTAAAAGCAAGATATTTGGCAAATTTACCAATTTTTAATCTTTCTCTAACAATGGCAAAATAATTTGTGGCCGCACTATCACCAGCTGTTCGGTCATGCCAAGCTACTGATTTAGGCTGATAAAGCGCCTGCCAACCATAAAGTTGCAATCGCCAAGCCAAATCGACGTCTTCTTTATACATATTAAAATCCTCATCAAAATATTCGCCTTCCTTTTTGACTTTACCCAGAGCAGGAATTTTAATATCTTCTAAGGCCTTTCTTCGATAGAGCGGCGCTGCCCCATCAGCTCCAAAAATCTCTTTGGCTTCTTCAAATTGACCTTGATCAATCTCTCCTTGTCCTCGATTAATAATCCGTCTATTTTTTAAAATCACTAAACCAGTGGTATCTATGGCAGGAAATACCTGATAACCTACCAACTTATGAGAATCCGGATGGTCAACACTCTTTCGCAATAACTTTCCCTGAACTACCGCCACTTTCTCGTCTTGCTTAAATACCTCGACTGCTTTAGCAATAAAATTTTTATCCAGAATTACATCTTGATTAAGGCACAAAATGAATTCTCCTTTACTTTGTCTAATCGCTTGATTATGCCCGGTTGCAAAACCAACATTTTTCTGGTTAAAAATAACTTTTAAATCTTTTTTATCCTGAGCCCAGTCGAAGGACTTTAATTGTAAATCTCTAAGATATTCTATTGTCTTATCTGTGGAAGCATTATCAATAATCAAAATCTCCAGACGAGGATAGGTCTGTCTTAGCACCGAAGTCAGACAATTTTCGATATACTTTTCAGCGTTATAAGTAAGAAGGCTTATGGAAATTAGCAGATTATTTTGTTCCATACAATAGGCCAAGACTGGCTATAAAAAATAAAAGAACCTTATCATTGAAAAGGACCACATCAAATAAACTATAACCTAAAATCCAAATTAAAGCAAGGACAAAAAATCCAGCCCAAAGGTGAAAAAACGCTCGATTGCTCTTTAAAAATAGCTGCCAAGCCTTTCTAAATATTAACCAAAAGATGGCTAATAAAACGACTAGAGCGCCAATACCCATTTCGGCGGCGACATCTAAATAAAGACTGTGAGCCGAAGCGCCTCTTTTAGCTGAAGACAACTCCTCATTAATCACCACAGGGAAATTACCTATGCCTACTCCCAAGAGAGGATTTCTAATAATTGAATTAACTGTCAGCTGCCAGATTTCCAGCCGCCCCCTAATCGAGGCCTCGGCCCAATCAATAATACTTCTAGCTCTTTCAAATAAAGAAACCTCCCCTAAAGTTGCCTTCTGACCTAGTTGAATATACTGAGGCAAGAATAAAATCGCTGAGGCAATGGGGAGTAAAAGAAAAAAGATAATCAAGCTTCCTAAAATTAATTGCAACTGTTTCTGCCAGCTCTTATAGAATCTAGGCATAAAAAAATTTGTCAGTGAACGAGTAGTTGGCGAATAATATAGAAAGATAAAAATCCAGAATACAAAAAAGGCTCCGATGGCACTGACCCAGGCTCCTCTTGATCTAGAAAAAACAATTGCTAAAAGGCAAATAATTAATAAGAAATAAGACAGAATCGTTTTGGCTTTACTTTTAGCTGATGGTGAAAAAATGACTATTAAGAAAAATGGCAGGGCCAAAATACAGAAAAAAGCAAAAGAATGAGAATCTGGAAAAACAGAAAACATCCGTAAAGTTGGCAGTTGATAAGCATAATAAGAAAACCAAGTGTTACTATAGGACAAGAGATTACTTAAGGCCTGACCATAAAAAACATTGATTACCTGCCTATCCCAAAGATGCCAAAATTGATGAAGATTAATAAAAAATACCATCACCAACTGAAGAAAACCAGCTCCTAAAGTTATGCCAATAGCCACTTTAACGGCATTGATAATCTTAGGAATAATCTCTTTATTTTTAATTGCTAAATTTCTAATAATTACAAAGAGTAAGAAAATATTAATCAGAAAAAGAAGCTTCTTAAAGCCAACAGTAACATCTGTAGCCACCAAAAGAGACAAAAGACCAATTAATAAAAAGGTAGAAACAAAATACTCTAATCGACCAAATGTCATTCTGAGCAAGGCGAAGAATCTGGTGGTAACTCCACGAAGTCCTTTGATTGACGGCCTCGGGATAACAGCCTTTATAAACCAAACCAAAAACAAAACCGCTAAGAGAATCCGCCAATTAGCCATAGTGTCAAAGCCTTCAGTAAGTGGCAAAGCAACAAATAAGGGAATCGAAGCAATAAACACCCAAAGAGAATCTGCTAAGGGACTAAAAATAAAATAAAAAACCAATAAACCAGTTAAAAATAAACCAAGCTCTCGAGGCAAAATACCAAAAACCATTAAAAAAACAGCCGCTAATTCGGTTAAGAGGATAACGAGGTTTTTTATTTTCTGACTATTCATTTATTAAATCCGAATAGGACTTGCCTAACCATTTCTCGAAGACGCAGCGGCCGTGACTTGATTTGTATTCTACTTATTATTTAAGCCGCTGCTCCGAGATGACAAAAGAGTTCTTTATTAGTATTCCACCTTGGTTGTTATCTTTTGTCATCTAGGCTTCTTAAAATGGTTAGGCAAGTCCTCAATTGGTTAGCCTAGTATCCTTTCAACTTCTTGGAAGCCCGGTGCTGGCGCATTTTTTCTAAGGCCTTGGCCTCAATTTGCCGGATACGTTCTCGGGTGACACCAAATTCTCGACCAACTTCTTCCAAAGTATGAGTGACGCCGTCTTTTAAACCGAAACGCATTTCTAAAATTTTTTGCTCACGAGGAGACAACTCAGTGATAATCTCTTGCAATCGGCCTCGCAATAACTTTCTGGCCGCCACCTGAGTGGGCGAAACAGTTTTTTTGTCCTCAATAAATTCTCCTAAGCTACTTTCTTCGTCATCTTCACCAACCGGTGCTTCTAAAGAAATAGTCTCTTGAGAAATTTTCATAATTTGTCTAACTTTATCAACAGTTTCCCCCATTTCTGCAGCTATCTCTTCAGGTAATGGCTCACGTCCCAAATCTTGGAAAAGCTGACGTTTAACTTGGGTGTACTTACTAATTGTTTCTACCATATGAACAGGAATTCGAATAGTTCGTGACTGATCAGCTAAGGCCCGAGTGATTGCTTGTCGAATCCACCAAGTAGCATAAGTGGAAAATTTGTAACCTTTGTGGTAGTCAAATTTCTCCACCGCTTTAAAAAGGCCAATGTTACCCTCCTGAATTAAGTCTAAAAGACTTAAATTACGACTTCGACCAACATACCTTTTAGCAATACTAACCACTAATCTTAAATTAGCTTGAGTTAACTTTTGTTTGGCTTCTTCATCTTCTTTTTCTATTCGTTTAGCTAATTTAACTTCTTCTTGGGCACTAATTAAGGGAATTTTACCAATCTCTCGCAAGTACATTTGAACATTATCAAACAACTCTAAACTAAGGGGCATTCTTTTTTTAATTAAACTCTTCTCTCCTTCAGAAGGCATCTCCAAGAACTCAATTGATTCAACTACTCTAATATTATTCTCTTTTAATTTCTGATAGACTTCTTCTAACCCAGCGATATCTTTTTCTATCTTGGGGGCCAGCTGAAGCAGTTCTACTTCAGTAACAAAGCCCCGTTCTCTACCTCGATTGACCAGTTCTTGAATTTTTTCATCAGTAATCAAGCCCTTCTTTATTCTCTTTGCTGTTTTTTTCTTAGTTGGCTTTCTCACTCTTCTTTTAACTTTTTTCCGCTGAACCCTCTTTTTTCTAACTGGTTTCCTAGCTACTTTTCTTGGTGATTTTTTGAGGAGAGTTCGTCTTCTTCTAGTCCTTTTACTTCTCGGGGCAGTTTTTCTTCTTATCTTCTTCGTAGTTACTCTCTTTCCCCTTTTTCCCCGGCGAGCCATGGCTCTTCTGGTGACCGCCCGAGGATTAGTTTTCTTTTTTTTCTTTTTTTTCATATTATAAATTTATTTGTTTTGATAACTTATCAAATTCTTCGGTCAATTTTTTAAGAGATACTTTGTCATCTCTGGTTTCAGCCTCAACAATAGCTAGATTTAATTGATTTAACTTCTGACGAAGGTAGCGTTTCCTTAATTGGCTAAAACAGAATTTAATTTCTTTTTCTGGTTCAAATTCATCAACTAAATTTTGGTAAGCTTCACTCTTAAAAACAAGGTAATTCGATAAAGTAGCTAAATTAGCTGGTAATTTTTTCCGGAAACTTCCTAAATTGATTTGTCCCTTCTTATTTTTCTTCAAAATTCTAAATATTTCCTTCAGCTCTGACTTAGTAAACAAATAACAGGGTTCATCTTTACATTCCTTAAACCCTCCCAGATTAGCTAAGACAAGACCTAGGGTATATTCTTCAAGATTAGCATCCTCAATAAGTGACTTCGAGGAAGCTTCTTGACTAAGTCCTCTTTCCCCCATAAAAGGTTGCTTCATTCTCTTCATCTCCTCAACTAAAGCCCCCTCCTGAACCTTTAGGCGTCGAGCTACCTCTTGTAACCAATGAGCTTGTTCAACTTTATTAGGAATTTTTTTAATCACCGGTAAGAGAATCCGGGTTATTTCTTTTTTCCCCTCAGCTGTCTGGGGATTATTTTTAGAAAAGACATTATCTAAATAAAATTCAATCAAACCCTGAGCTCCATCAATGGTCTCTGACCAAATGGCCACGTCTTTTTTAATGCAATCAGCCGGGTCCTGACTATCAGGCAAACTAATTACCTTGGTATTAAAACCAAACTGAATAGCTAAATCCATGCCTCGTTTAGTGGCTGTCTCCCCAGCTAAATCCGTATCAAAAGCCATGGCTAAATTCTCTGTATAACGCTTAAGAATTTTCAACTGTTGTTCGGTCAAGGCAGTGCCTGAGCTAGCGGCCACATTCCTAATGCCTGCCTGATAAGACATAATTACATCCATTTGTCCTTCTACTAAAACGCAAAGATTTTTCTTTTTGATATCTAATTTAGCTTTATCTAAGCCATAAAGAACTCGACTTTTATCATAAATCAGGGTATTAGGAGTGTTGATATATTTCCCTACTCGATTATCAGGACGAGAGGGATTCTCTCGAGCAGTAAAACCAATGACTGCCCCGTTAAGGTCAGCGATAGGAAAAATAATCCGATCGCGGAAACGATCATAATATTTATCTTTTGCTGTTTTCTGTTCCCTTTCAACAATCAGGCCGGACTTCAAAATCTCTTCCTGAGGATATCCTCGACTGACTAAAAAATCGAGAAGGGCTCGCCATCCGCCAGCTGGCGGACTGGGCGCATAACCAATCTGCCAATCTTCAATTGTTTTTGGACTGAGGCCGCGCCCAATCAAATATTGCTGGATGTTTCTACCTGTCTGACTAGCTTCTAATTGTTTGATAAAAAATCGATTAGCTAAATCACAAATCTCGTAAAGCCGTGTTCTTTCCGTCTTCAATTTGGGATCTACTTTCTTTAATTCCACCCCAGCTCGCCGCGCCAAAATTCTTAAGGCATCAGCAAATTCCACCCCCTCTATCTCCATAACAAAATCAAAAATACTGCCTCCTCGGTTACAGCCAAAACAATGCCAAATCTGACGCTCGGGCGAAACCATAAAAGAAGGTGTCTTTTCTGAATGAAAAGGACAAAGTGCCCTATAATTCCGACCCGCTTTCTGCAATCGAATATATCCTTGAATTACCTCAATCACATCTAGTCTATTTTTAATTTCATCTATGGATGAATTCATATTGTTATATCCTGAGTGAAGGTCGCCTTTGGCGACCGGAATCGAAGGGCTAACCAGCGCCACCGCCGCCGCCTCCGCCGCCACCGCCGGCTCCCCCACCAGCCCCAGCGCCACTTGGCGACGAACCAAAAGTGCTAGAAATTGAAGAAGTAAACGAAGAAATACTCGAAGTTAAGCCACTAAATGAAGGAGCTGGCCCTCCTCTGCCCCCAACCTGAACCACTGCTGGCACATACCAATTGGGTTGCTGATATTTTAAATCAGCAAACCGACTAGCCCATTCTTTCTCTACTCCAAAAACTATAGCATAAGGGAGATATTTAGAAAATGTCTCAACAGTTTCCGCGCCAATTCTGAATCTTTCAGCAATATGTAAATATTCCCTAAAGCCTAACCACTTCCATTTTTCTTCTGTTCCTTTTCGAGTTAAAGCAGGCATGAAATAAGCAAAAGTAAAGCCAATGACTCCTGAGACAAGTAAACTAATAAAAATTAAAAGACTATAGATGCCAAAAAGACCTAGCCGATTTGCTAAAAATACCCCAAAGAGAGCCCCCAAAACACCTAAAATAAATAAAATAATATAAGGGACTTGGAATTTTTTTCTCACTTCTTGGATATTACCAGTCAGATAACCAGTTTGGGCGACTGCCTGATGAAGTTCTTTTTTAATTTCAGATAGTCGACGGTAAAACTTATTTTTCAAATCCTTTGAGGAAACTAATGATTTAGTGGAAAAAATCCCTCGCATTATTTCCTGTTCAAATGGTTTTAAATCACCTTCATCTTTTAATTTCTCGAAAATATATTCCTGTCCCCTAAAAAATCCTTTTTTACCCTCCTTAATCCTTAGATAACCCTTGACGGCTAAATCAATTACTGTGGCGGTCACCTCCCTAATATCAAATTTCTGATCAATCAAAATTCCCACCACAGCTGGTGACAGCTCCTCTGGCGGCTGATAATGAGCAATAATTGTTTTTCTAATTTTAGGATCCTTACCTCTTTCTCGCCAAATCTGATAAGCTCTAGTTAAAACAAAAATTGGCAAAGCCAAAGCAAATAATAAAACTAACCAATTAATTATTTGATTGCGATAAAGAAATGGTTTTTCAACTATTCCCTTAGGCCAGGTTACGACAATGGTTAAAAATTCATTTGGTCTAACATTATTTCCCCAGAATCTAACTGTTCTATTATCAATAACTTCGTAATTACTACTCTCGTCTTGACTACCTAATGAGCCAATAAATATTCTCTGACCTATCTGACTTTTATCAATCTCAACTGGTAAATGAACGATTACTTGGGCATCAACTACTGCAACATCTCTATCAGCAAAAATAGCATTCCAGTAAAGCTCATCATAATCATCAAAGAACCCTAAGCCGCCATGAACCCTATATTTAACTGTCCAGGATTTAAGTTCGTTATTAAAATCCCTTCGGGGAAAATTCCATTGGACATACCTTTTGTTTCCTTCATGAGAATCTTCATACTCATCCTGATTTAATTTCCTTCCTTGGTCATCAAAAACCTCAATATCAGAAAGATGGTCTAAACCCTTTAATTCAATTTCCCGATAAAAAAACCCAAAACTGCCGGTTAAGTTATAGGTCTGTTTCTCTTCAACAATAAAAGTGCTCTCTGGCTCAATCTTAATATCTTCTTCGATTGACTGATAATAATAATTTTTTTCTGGAGTTGTTTGGGCCCAGAGACAATTTCCTATTGCTATAAATATTAAAACTAAAACAGGAATCAATAATATTTTTTTAACCACAGTACTGAACATTATCCTCATCTTCTCCTTTTAATATTTTATCAACCATGGCGATTTCTTCTAAAAGACCTTTGACTAAGTCATATCCTTTGGCCTCTTCATAGGTCACCCAAGCATAGGCAATCTGATCCTTATCCAGTTTTACCTTACCTGATTTATAGGGACAATAAAAACTTAAAATAATGACTGGCATACCATCTGGTCTAATAAAAGCAATGTCCAAAAGATATTTTATTTTGCCCACTTCTAAATTACATTCTTCTTTTATTTCTCGGCGCAAGGATTTTTCAATGGCAAAATACCAATGGTCTTTGGTTGTCTTAGGAGTATTGATATAATCATCTGTTTCCAGTCCTCCACCGGGCACTGACCACTTACCAGGGAATGCTTTCTTCTTTAAACTACGACACAATACTAAATATTTAAAATCTTTACCCCGACCAAGTTTTTGGTCTGGGGCTTTATAAATAATCGCCGTGGAAGCTATCCGATGTAGTTCTTTATTTTGGATTTGCATAAGAAGAATTATTACAAGTTACAACTTTTTGTTCTGTAAATATGTCACTATTGACATCCATTTGTCTCTCGCCTAAGATAATAATGCTTGGTTGATTGCTTAGCAACTAGTCATCTTTTGCTTATTTCCAGATGGGTTCTAAATCTGTATTTACTCTCGCCTTGGCACAAGCGAGAGGAGAACCAGAAGTACAGAGCCAACGCTGGCTCATCTGTGGAAGAGGCAGGAGATTGCCTCGGGAGGGCCGACTAGCCAAGTAAGCAGTAGGATTCCGACTGGATTCGGCGGAAACCCGAGACAACCAGGCATCGGACATGGGGACAGTGTTGGTAACGAGGGTGCCCCCCCGTGGAGTCCATTAAGGACGATGAAGCGGGGGTTTTTCTATTTAAAGTTCCATTTATTTCTTCTCGTATCGACCGTTGTCCCTTTTATAATACTTATCCATCATTTTCTTAAAGGCCTTATCTAAATCTATTCCCTTGGAATTAGCTAAACAAACTAAAGTAAAAATAATATCAGCAATTTCATCTTCCATTTCTTTGGCATCTTCGGTGGTTTTCTTTTTCTTGGGGCCGTAAAGATGATTAATCTCCCGAGCCAACTCTCCAGTTTCCTCCATTAACCGAGCTAATATTTCATGCGGCTGCCAATAGCCAATTTTATACTGCTTAACCCACTTATCAACCTGTTTTTGAATATCCTTTAGAGGCATAGTAAAAATTTTAGTAGACGGAGAGGGAGGGATTCGAACCCTCGGTACCCAAAAGAGTACACGTGATTTCCAGTCACGCCCGTTCGACCGCTCCGGCACCTCTCCAAAATAATCCTACTTAAAACGCTCCAACAATTTTTCCTTTATTTTTTTCACCTCAGAAGCATCTAAGGGATCCTGAAAATTGTATTTCAGTTTTTCAATCTCTTTCTTCAATTCTATTTTAGACAAACCATCCCTTAAGGCGTCTTGAAAGACGCCACTGACATAAGCCCGTTCTATCTCAGACAAATCAGGAATAGTTCGCAATACTTTTTCAAATTCAGTTCGATATATTTTTCTAGTTGAAGAAAGTAACCCCATATTTGTAATTTTTACGTCTCCATCCCCCGAAGAACTTTAACTCGTTCTTCTATTGGTGGATGGGTCATAAAAATTTTTCTTAGTTTTTTACCTTTAAAAGGATTGGCAATATACATATGGGCAGTGGCTTTGTTAGCTGCCCGCAAGGGGATTTTATCTTTAGAAATTTTTTCTAAAGCCCGGGCTAATCCTTCAGGATAACGGGTTAACAAAGCCCCATCAGCATCAGCCAAAAATTCTCTTTTTCTAGAAATTGCTAACTGAATCAAGCTAGCAATAAAAGGAGATAAAATGGCTAAAATAATGCCAGCCAAAAGCATGAGAGCACCTAATTGACCAGCTTGCCGAGTTCGTCGGCGGCCCCCTAACCAACTCCAGCGGAGGAACCAATTAGAAAGTAAGGCAACCAGACCAACTAAGACTACTACCACGGTTTGTAAAAGAATATCCCAATTACCAATGTGACTCAATTCATGAGCCAGGACACCTTCTAATTCCGAACGCTCTAATTTATCGAGAAGTCCTCTGGTAACAGCAATAACTGCATGCTTAGGGTTTCGGCCAGTGGCAAAAGCATTAGGAGCCATCTCCTCAATAATATAAATCTTAGGCAAAGGCAAACCAGCCGTAATACAGAGATTTTCTACCAAGCGATAGAGTTTTGGATTGTCTTCTTTTTTAATCTCTTTAGCCCGACTCATCGCCAAAATAATCTTATCCGAATACCAGTAAGAAGTAAAACTCATTGCTGAGCTAAAAATTACCGCTATTATCAAAATTACTGGGCTGTCAAATTGATAAGAAAAAACCCAACCCAGTCCAATGATAAAAATCAGAAATAGAGTAATCAAAATCCAAGTCCGCCTGATGTTTCTGTCCTTGTGGGTGTAGAGAGTGGCCATTTCAGGCCAGGGACAGTCCCTAAGGAACAGTCCTTAAGGACTGTATTTTAGGGACTGTCCCTGGTTAACTAAAAACTAACCTTGACCGGCTCGCGTTCTTCTTCTCCTTCTACCTCAAAGAAGTCTCTCTTCTTAAACCCAAGCGTACTGGCGACCAAATTATTGGGGAATTTCTCAATCTTAATATTAAAGTCTCTGACATTGCCGTTGTAAAACCGACGAGCCGCCTGAATTTTATTCTCGGTATCAGATAATTCCCGCTGTAATTCTAAGAAATTCTCATTAGCTTTCAAATTAGGGTAATTTTCTGCCACGGCAAATAATGTTTTTAGGGTACCAGACAAAATATTTTCTGCTTGGGCTTTTTCTGCGGGAGCTTGAGCACCCATGGCGGCAGTTCTAGCTTTGGTCACTTTTTCAAAAAGCTCTCTTTCATGTGTTGCATAACCTTTAACTGTCTCAACTAAATTAGGGATTAAGTTATAACGTCTTTTCAACTGAACATCAATGTCTGACCAAGCTTCGTCTGTTCTGTTCCTTAACCTAATCAGACTGTTGTAAACAGCTATTAGCCAAAATAAAATTACGACAATTATACCGATAATAATCCATAATGGACTCATAAAGAATAACCTTAACCTCCTACCTAAGTCCGCCTCAGGCGGATTTTGGCAGGTGGGTCAGGCAGAATTAATTAATTTATCTTTTCTCCATTATACTATATTCCTAGGGCTTTTGGCAAGTTAGTCAAAAACTAAAAACAGCCATCCTAAAGGCGACTGTTTTTAGTTAAATCTTAGTACTCCATGCCGCCTGGGGGCATGCCCCCAGGGACTGGCGGAGTCTCTTTTTTCTCTGGTAAGTCAGTAACCACTGACTCCGTTGTTAAAAGCATCGCCGCCGCTGAAGCAGCGTTTTCCAAAGCAGAGCGAGTTACTTTAGTGGGGTCAATAATGCCTGCCTCAAACAAATCTTCGTATTTGTTTTTAGCCGCATTGTAACCATAGCCCCCCCTATTTTTTTTAACTTCATCCACTGCCACTGAACCATCTACCCCAGCATTAGTGGCAATCTGTCTCAAGGGCTCTTCTAAAGCCCTTCTTAAAATTGCCAAGCTAGTTTTCTCATCTTTTCTTGCCTTAACTTCCTTTAAGCTCTTCAGCGCCCTAATCAAAGCGACTCCCCCGCCAGGAATTATTCCTTCAGCCACCGCCGCTCGGGTAGCTGCTAAAGCATCCTCAATTTTTCCTTGCTTGTATTTTTGCTCGGCTTCAGTAGCCGCTCCCACTTTAATCACCCCGACGCCACCAGCTAATTTAGCCAATCTTTCTTGTAGTTTTTCTTTATCAAAATCAGAATCACTTTTAGCCAATTCGACTTTAATGTCATTAATTCGGTCTTCAATATCTTGTTTGCGACCTCTTCCTTCAACAATGGTGGTATTTTCTTTATCAGCAATTACCCGACGAGCTCGACCGAGCATTTTCAGGTCAGCGTTCTCTAACTTTAATCCAACCTCTTCAGAAATAACCTGACCACCAGTTAAAATAGCAATGTCCTCGAGCATCTCCTTACGCCGGTCACCAAAGCCAGGTGCTTTGACGGCCAAAGCACTAAAGGTGCCTCTTAATTTATTGACCACCAAAGTAGCCAAGGCATCACCTTCCACCTCTTCAGCAATGATAACAATCTCTTTTTTGCCGCCTTGAGTTAATTTCTCCAAAAGAGGCAAAATTTCATTAATGCTGGAAATTTTTTTATCGGTAATCAAGATAAAAGGGTCCTCGTATTCTGCCTGCATCCGGTCTGGGTTAGTAATCATATAAGGAGAAATGTACCCTTTATCAAAACGCATCCCCTTAACAATTTCTTTAGATAAACCAAAGGTCTGCGATTCCTCAACGGTAATCACCCCATCTTTACCTACCTCCTGTATAATATCAGCAATCAAATCACCGACTGCCGGGTCCTCGGCGGCAATATTAGCTACTTGGGCAATTTCTCCTTTACCGGCCACTGTCTTAGACATCTTTTTTAAAGCAACCACGACTGCCTCAACCCCTTTTTCAATACCCCTTTTTAGAGCTAAGGGATTAGCCCCCGCCGTGACATTCTTTAACCCTTGACTAACAATTGCTTGAGTCAAAAGAGCGGCCGTAGTCGTTCCATCACCAGCCAGGTCATTAGTTTTGGAAGCTACTTCTTTAACAATTTCGGCGCCAATATTCTCAAACTTATCTTCTAACTCAATTTCTTTAGCAATGGTTACTCCATCATTGGTAATTTCCGGAGAACCAAATCCTTTATCTAAGACCACATTGCGACCCTTAGGCCCTAAGGTGACTTTAACTGTATTAGCTAATTTATCAACGCCTCGTTTAAGCCGGCGTCTGGCTTGTTCATCAAACTTAATTTGCTTTGCCATAGTTTTTCCAATGTCATGCTGAGCCAAAGGCGAAGAATCCCGTAGAAAATAGACTGAGATCCTTCGGACTTCGCCTTCAGGATGACCTTAATTACTCCAAAATAGCCAGAATATCCTCCTCCTTAGCAATTAGATACTCTTTATCATTTATTTTAATTTCATTAGGCCCGTATTTAGTAAAAAGCACTCTATCCCCTTTTTTCACACTGAGCGGTTTATTCCCTCGGCCTGGCCCCACGGCAATCACTCTACCCTGTTCGGGTTTCTCTTTATCAACTGTCTCCGGTATAATAATACCTGATTTAGTTTTCTCTTCTGTAGAAATTGGCTCAATGAGCACGCGGTCTGCTAAGGGTTTTATATTCATATCTTCAGTAAACAGAAAACAATAAACAACAAACAAAACATTATGTTTATTGCTCACTGCTTCCTGTTCTTCTATATTGTTATTCCATCTTAATCTAAGATTAGTTAAAATGTCAAGCCCGTTAGAGGCCTGTCTCTAACGGGGTCAAGCCGAAGACGACTCTTTGATTAAGCCTGAATCCTCCTCTTGTCCCATCTCGGTTAATCCCAACTGACTCATCCTTTGATTATATTCTTCCAAAATCCATCTCTCTGGCGAATCAGGATGAAATTCCAACTGTCTATCATCAAAGACCACTCGGCCACCCACTTGATAAGTCAAAGGGTCTTTCTTAATTCGCCTTTCCTGAAACTTTTTTAAAAAGAATTCGAAGCCATCGCCAATTTTATTATCAAGAATAAATTCTCTAATTTTTCTTAAGGAAACTAAAAATCGATTAGATTTGGTTTTCTTTAAATAGCCCTCTTGACTCTTGGGATAAAAAACCAAATAATCACCTATCCATCGATTAGCTTTCTGGAATTGATTATAGATTTGGGGAAGCTGTCTCCCCCAGATAGGCACTAAATGAGCGTAAGTTTGAGCATTGTATAAACTCCGGCAAGGAATTCTCAAAGACTTATCAGTTAGATAATGGTTAAGACAAAGCCGGTCTTTAGTCAAAGGGCCGTGACGATGTTGGCCAATTAAACGAACAAACAAAGTAGCCAATCCTCGACAAGTCCAAATCCGGCTAGCTTTAGTCACAATTAGAAGGTCGATATCTGCTTCTTCTTTAGGATTATTCATGGCCAAGGAGCCACTCACTGCCACCAAGCGAACAAAGGGAACTGTCTCTAGAAGTCTAATCAGTCGCCTGGCTTTCTTCCATTTTTGGTCAGCTATCTTCTGTCTGGCAATTCTCTCCTTGATAACCTTGGACCGTCCCCTTAGGAAATAAAAACCATTTTTTTGGTTAATTAACTTTGCTAATTCCTGACTAGTCTCTAAAGTATCGAGTACCTCATTAAGATTAACTTCCCTATCTTTTTCTGTCATCCCCTTAACTATTAAATACTTAAAAATCTCCAGGCCAGTCAAGGGCCGCTCTAGGACATCATAATAGACCAAAGTGGCTAAAATAGATTTCTCCAGAGGAGTCATGGATCCAA
Organism: uncultured Candidatus Saccharibacteria bacterium; assembly: GCA_964346955.1. Classification (GTDB taxonomy): domain Bacteria; phylum Patescibacteriota; class Minisyncoccia; order Portnoybacterales; family UBA2143; genus CAYFWT01. The sequence goes on along the minus strand of CAYFWT010000003.1, from coordinate 404 downwards.
GGACTGTATTTTAGGGACAGTCCCTAAGGGACAGTCCTTGGTTAAATCATAACCTATTTTTAAAAAAGAAAAAAGGGCGTTGATTTTTACTCAGACGCCCCGAAATCCACAATTACGACCGCAAATTTGTTTTTCTCCAATTCAGCCACAGCTATCTTGGTTCTTGGAAAAATATCATGCTCGGCGGCGAATTTTTGAAAATATTCTTTCCAAAAATCCTCCCAATCTTCTGCTAGGCCCCGGAAAACCTCCATTTTCCAAAATTCCGACTTCTGGAGAACTACTCCACTATCTACTCCTCTCCACTCGCCTTCCTCTAGGAACCCGTAAATAATCTTTTTATCAATTTTAATCTTCTTTGCCATTCTATCTTCTCCTTTTATTTTTAATTTAAGGTACAAATT
>CAYFWT010000002.1:0-19395 GCA_964346955.1 uncultured Candidatus Saccharibacteria bacterium | reverse complement strand
TGGTGCGCCTGAGGAGTTAATGAAAGAATTTCATTTATCAGCTGAAGATATTAAGGAAGCAGTTAAAAAAGTCATTAGTCGGAAAAAATAAATGGCCCAACAAAATCAGTCTAACCGAACACCTCGTAAGACTAATTGGCTCTTTATTCTAATAGTCATTTTAGCAGGGGCTTTAGCTGGTTTAGGTATTTTTGCTTGTCAGTATTTCCAAGTCAGAGAAGAGCTTCAAGGTCAGACAACCCAGATAGAAAATCTATTGCACCTGATTGATAAATTTAAGGAAAAGATTGAAGATTTAAAAGCAAGTAGTCCCGCAGAAACTCCTGCTCTCAAATTTATTGGATAAAAGATGTCATTCTGAAGGAGCCCGTTAGGGCGACCGAAGAATCCCGAGACAAAAGCTATTTTCCACGGGATTCTTCGCTAACGCTCAGAATGACAAGATGCTATGTACGATATCATCACCTTCGGCTCGGCGACTCTGGATGTTTTTATGAGTAGCCGCAAGCTAAAGGTAGTTGAGAGTGAAAAATTTATCACCAAAAAAGGACTCTGTGTTCCTTTGGGCTCAAAAATGCACATGGATAGTGTGTTTTTTGCTATGGGTGGCTGTGGGACTAATACGGCAGTAACTTTTGCTCGACAGGGACTTAAAGTGGCTTATCTGGGGCAAATTGGTAAAGACTATCCTGGCCAGGGGGTTAAGGATGAATTAACTAGTCAAGGGGTTTCTTTGGAATTATTAAAAGAAGTAGATAAGTGGCCGACGGCTTTTTCAGTGATTATTTCTTTGCCTGAGGTGGGCCGAAGCATCTTAGAGAAGTTAGGGGCTTGCCATCAATTAACTAAAGAAGATATCCCTTTTGAAAATATTAAAACAAAATGGTTTTATGTGGCTCCCTTGTCTGGAGAGAGCTACAAAGTTTTTGAACCAATTATTAATTTTGCTTCCCAAAATAAGATTAAAATAGCGGTTAATCCAGGTAAGACTCAATTAGAAAAAGATTTAGAGACCTTAAGGAAGTTATTAAATAAAATAGATATTTTGATTGTTAATCAGGAAGAGGCCGCCAGATTAACTGGCTTAGATTTTAAAAAAGAAAAAGAAATTTTCCAAAAATTAGACGAGTGGGTAGAAGGTATTGTCGCCATGACTAAAGGGCCAAAAGGAGTAACAGTTTCTGATGGTAAAGACTTATATTCGGCTGGCATTCCCGAATCTGGTTTAGTTGACCGAACTGGGGCTGGTGATGCTTTTGGCTCTACTTTTGTGGCTGGTTACATTGCCAAAGAAGATATTGCTCATGCCATTCAATTGGCCACGGCTAACGCCACGGCGGTTTTACAAGAGTTAGGAGCCACTAAGGGACTTTTGAAAAAAGACCAGTGGGGTCCTTGGGAAAAAGTAGAAGTTTCAAAAAAGAAAATATCTTAAATATGTCCAAGCAAAGAGGCTTTGTCCTCGTTGAACTACTTGTCGTCATCATTTTTATTGCTCTGTTGGCTAGTCTTATTTTGATGAGTTTAAATCAGGCAAGAAAAAAAGCAAGAGATACAGAAAGATTGTCAGAGATGGACCAAATAATTCTTGCTTTAGAATTTTTCTATGATAATAATGGCCGTTATCCTGGTAGTGCTGATGGAATATCTAATAGTGGGGAATTTGTCGGTGATGGTGGGGCTTTTGAGAATGCTCTCGCTCCTTATATGACTTCAGTACCAGGCGATCCGATTCACGACGGCACTACTTATTATTATGCTTACGATCCTCGACATTGTACTGACAATCCCATGGGCAGCTGTAATTGTGCAGGAGCGACAGGCGCAGTTTTATCGTTTAATAGAGCAGAGACCAGTGCTTATGATTTAAGGAAAGATACCTGTAGTGGTGGTGATATGAATCAGAATAGGGCTGATTATAATGTTGTTTTTTATCCGGCCCCATAACTTATAAATTATTTCATATGAAGCCAGCGACTAAATTAGCTAAATTATTGCGGACTTCCGAGAAGGTTATTTTGGAATTAGAAAAGAAGATGCCAAAAATTAGCGGGAAAGAAGGTGTCATCGAGAAAATTATTCGAGAAAACGAGCATAAGGTTAGACAAAGTTTAGTTGATTTAGGATTTGGTGTGAAAAAAGGCTTTCTTGAGGCTAAAGCAGAAAAAGTTTATGATGCTTTAATTAAAAAAGTGAAAGATGATGACGTGGCACTCTTTGAGCATTTCCATCGGCCAGATTTTTCCACCACGGCTGGTTGTCGGAGTCTGATTAATGCTACTAAGGAGTTAACTGGTGATTTGGCTGGTTTTTATCTTAAAGAAGATAAAATTAAAGAGCTCCTTAGGCTTAGTCCTCCTAAGAATATTTTGACCAGCTTAGGCTATGGAAACGATATCGATAAAATGCTGGAAAAAGAAGACCCCTTTGAAATTTTTTGCGCCCTTCGCTTTGCCGAGGACAGTGATTGGCTCAACAATGTTTTCTTTAAACCTTATCTTGATTTAAAAAAAGAAGATTTTGAAGAGAGAGGGATTAAAGTAATGGTTTTACCAGAAAGATGGCAGGCTATTGGTCAGAAATTTATGGGCAAGAAACTTCATCATATGAGCCACTTAAAAGAATTAGGGATTGTCTTTGTTATTCCAATAGCTAAAGAGAATCCTGGCGAAACCCTTTATTTTTTCTTTATGACCCTCCATTATACTTATGAAGTTGATTGGCATTCCCAACTTTTTGAAAAGTATAGCCAAGACCCGAATTTTGCTAAAAAAATGGTTAATGCCTTGAGGGTGAAAGTAACTGACAAACCTCTCCCTGACCACCGGAAAGCCAGTTGGCGGATTGTCTCCAAATATTTAGCTAAAGACAATCCTAATGATCCTCGCCTGGCTGAGCCTCATGTTAGTCCAGAAGCCTGGCATTACACTCAAGTTGCTTTAGCCATTAATAAATTTGCTCAGCGTTTTCCTAATTTAGGATTAAATTTTTGGCAAGGGTTAGACGTGGTTGGAGAATATTTCCCCTCCAGCGATTCCAAAGAAGAAACCTTAATAAGCTTTGATTTATTTGACAGCGGTATTTCTTTGCTCCAGGAGAGGGGCTTTGAATCAAAATATCTTTATCATCAGCAAGAGGCTTTGTGGAATAAACTATTTATTGAATATATGGGAGAGGGGACCATGGATAAATTGCTGATGGAGAATTTAGCTAAAGGATACTTTTCTTTGTCATTCTGAGGACGAAGCCTGAAGAATCCCGAGCGAATACCGCAGGATCCTTCGCTATCGCTCAGGATGACATTAATTATGGTCGATTTATCAAAAATTACCACCAATGGTAAAGCGATTTATCTGGCTTATGACCATGGGATTGAGCATGGGCCAGTTAATTTAAAAGGCGAGAGTATTGACCCGAACTATATTTTAGATGTGGCTGTCCGTGGTGGCTATAATGCCATTATTTTGCAGAAAGGAATAGCCGAAAAATACTATCCAGATTACCGAGATAAAATTCCCCTGATAGTAAAATTGAATGGCAAAACCAAATTGGTTGGCGGCGAACCACTCTCCACTCAAGTTTGTTCAGTAGCCGAAGCTGCTGAATTAGGGGCGGCGGCGGTTGGCTATGCTGTCTATTTGGGCAGTGAGCACGAAGCGGTGATGTTAAAAGAATTTGGTAAAATTGAGCAGGAGGCTGAACAGCATAATTTAGCGGTTATTGGCTGGATGTATCCTCGAGGCAAAGCAATTAAAGATGATAGCTCGCCAGAGATTGTTGCTTACGCTGCTCGAGTCGGTTTGGAATTAGGAGCTGATATTGTTAAGATAAAATATTGTGGTTCAAGGGAATGCTTTGCTCAAGCGGTTAAAGCAGCTGGTAAAACAAAAGTAGTTTTGTCTGGCGGGCCCAAGGTGGCTGATGATAAGTTTTTAGAAGTGATTAGAAATATTATGGCTGCCGGAGCAATAGGTACAGCAGTTGGTCGTAATGTTTGGCAAAAGGAAAACCCTTTAGAGATTACTCAGAAGATTAAAGAAATTATCTTCAAATAAATGAGAATCACTATCGATAAAGAAAAATGTATTGGCTGCGGCAGTTGCGTCGCTGTTTGTCCTGATTTTTTTGAAATAGGCGATAATAGCAAAACTCATCTTAAGGGGGCTGAGCCAGGCGAGGAGAGAGAGGAAATGTTAGTAGAGGATATTGGCTGTGCTCAGGAAGGGGCTGATATTTGTCCAGTTGAGGCGATTGGGGTTGAGAGATAAAAAGTTATTTCTAGCTTCCATATCAGCTTAGCGACCATCTTGACCCAAGGGGGTTTTTTAATTAGAATAGAGAAGAAATATGCTAAAATTATCAGCTAGCTTACGCCAAAAAACTGGCCATAAAAATAAGCAAATCCGGAAACAAGGTTTTATTCCGGCTATTTTATATGGCCACAAAGTTAAGAATGTATCTCTTTTGGTCAAAGCTAAAGATTTTGAAAAAATATATCAGGAAGCTGGAGAAAGTACTCTTATTGGATTAAAGATAGAAGCTGGCCAGGAAAAGGAAACGAAGTCCGCCAAAGGCGGATCTGCCTCTGGCAGAAAAGAAAGGATGGTTTTAATTCAGGAGGTAGCCAGAGATCCAGTTAGTGATAAAATTATTCATATAGATTTCCATCAAGTTAAGCTGGACGAAGCCATTAGGGCAGAGGTGCCTTTGGTTTTTGTTGGCTCCTCATCAGCCGTAGAGAGAGAAAGTGGAGTTTTAATTAAAAATCTCCAACATCTTGAAGTGGAAGCTTTGCCTCAAGATTTACCTCCTGAAATTCAAGTAGATATTTCTCCTTTAAAGACTTTTGATGATAATATTTACATTAAGGACTTAACTATCTCAGAGAAAGTTAAAATAATGGCTGAACCAGAGGAGGTAGTTGCCTCAGTAATCCCACCGCGGACTAAAGAAGAATTGGCAGAATTAGAGGAAGCTCCTGTTGAGGAAGTGGAGGAGGTTGAGGTTGAGGCCAAAAAGGAACCAGAAGAAGCGGAAGAAGCACCTCAAGAAGCTGAAACCCCACCCGAAGATAAAAAAGAAGAGTAGTCAACTGTTACTCAATCAAATTATCAAAATGTCTTCCTTCTTTTATCGCTTAATAATAATTTTATTAATAATTTTTTTAGTTGTCCCAGCTACCTTTGGGGCGGCTGACCTTGATGAGCTGCGGCAAGATTTAGAAAACCAGATTAGACAAAAACAAGAAGAGATTAATCAGTATCATAATAGGATTGTCGAGAATCAGAGTAAGGCGAGGACTCTTAGCAATGAGATTCAGATTTTAGAAGACCAAATTAGAAAGATTAGATTAGAAATAAATCAGATAGATTTAACTATTCAAAAAGGTACTTTAAATATTCAAGAAATAGACGAGGCAATAAGTGGTCTAGAGGAAAGAATAGACCAGAAGAAAGACCTTTTGGCTGAGTATATTCGGATAGTCGAGCGATATGATCAGGAAACCCTTTTGGAGGTTATTTTAAAAAACGAGAAATTCTCAGATTTTTTTGACCAGCTTAATGCTTTAGAAAAAGTTCAGAGAGAAATTCAAACTATTTTAGGAGCTATTCAGGCATTTAAAAAAGAATTAGAAGAACAAAAAGAAGATTTAGAAGATGAACTAGAAGAGCAGTATCGCTTAAAGTCCCTGCAGTTAATTCAAAGTAGAGCCGTTGAAAGAAGACAAGATCAGAAAGAAGATCTGCTGGCCACCACTAAAGGGCAAGAGAGACTCTATCAACAGTTGATTAAAGGGGCTGAAAAAGAGATTGCTTTCATTAAAGAACAGCTTTCCTTGCTAGAAAAATATGGCTTAACTTTAGAAGAGGCTATTGCGCATGCTATTTTTGCTGCTACCAAGACCGGCATTAGGCCAGCTTTTCTCTTGGGAGTTTTAGAAGCAGAGTCTCGGCTTGGTTTAAATGTCGGCCGAGGTAATTGGCAGCAAGACATGTATCAGTGTTATCGGAGGTTAGGTTATATTACTAGGGCAGAGAGAGAGAAGAATGCCTTCCTTCAGATATGTCAGGAGTTAGGACTAGATCCAGACCTACAACCAGTTTCTGCCGAGCCCTGGTATGGTTGTGGCGGAGCTATGGGCGTAGCCCAATTCATGCCCACTACCTGGTTAGCTTATCGAGATAGAGTGGCTGGCTTAACTGGTCATAATCCACCTAACCCTTGGGATCATCTGGATGCCTTTACGGCAGCCGCTATCAAGTTAGCTGACGGAGGAGCTAGTCAGCGGACCGAAATAGGCGAACGGCATGCTTACGCTAAATATTTGGGTGGCAGTCGCTGGAGAAGGTGGGTCTATAGCAAAGTGACGGATTATGTTATCAGCTTGGCCAACAATTTCCAGCAACAATATTTTGAATAATTTACAAGGACTGTATTTTAGGGACAGTCCCTAAGGGACAGTCCTTGTTTATACAAAAGCCGCTTAAATAAGCGGTTTTTGGGTCGCTAATTTTTAGCTTAGTTAAGCCACTTTTAACCCTCTGTCATCGCCCTCACTATTGACAAGTTTTTTAATATGGAGTATAATAGGAGTAGTAAAATTAATTAAGTACCTTTTAAAGGAGGATATAGAGATGATAAGCATAGGTGCAAATAGAGCAAGAATGGTATTGGCGATTGGCTTAGCAATTATCATACTCTGGGCGGGATTTAAAACACTAAAAGCAGTGGGGCCTCTCAGTAAGCAAGTTCAGTCTCGTCCCTCGATAAATCTCGTTGGTCAATAATAGCCAAAAAACAACAACCTCCAAAACTACAAACCAAGGTCTCAGTCGAGACCTTCTTTTTTTAAGAAATTTCCTAATTTGCCTAAACTCTTGACAAATCTTATTATATGGTGTATAATTGGCAGTGAGGGAGAAATGAAAATTTATTTTCATTTCGACCGAACGAACCAATTAGAAGCTTTGCTTATAATATAGACAGTTTAAAATTAGTCAATAGTGGAGTGAGAATCCTGACCTTCTGAGGGTTCCAAAAACCTCCTATTGGAACGGGCCCCTGCCCATAAGGATTCTCACCCTACTGCTGACTAATTAATTTTAGTGGCAGTCGCATTTCTTTCTTGTCTCTGATTGGGTCTGACTCAATCAGTAGCAAAAAGAAATGTCAACCCTTTTCTGTTTTTACAGAAAAGCGGCTTACCTTAAAAAATATGGCCAGAGGTTTCCCTCTGGCCCGAGGGCTGCTTAGTGAGTAGTCCTCTGGCTAGGGGGAAACAATTTTAAAAAAAAGAAGGAGGAATTCTGATGTTTCAGACAAGAGAGATTGGCGGCAAAATCTATTATATCGTCAATGGGCTGGTGGTCGGCACCAAACGGGAAGATGCTTTGGAGCTTTCAAAGTCCAAATAGCCCTTTCGGCCCAATAGGCAAGTCAGCCATGACTTGCCTTTTTGTTTTTGTAAATACACAAAAGCCCTCGTTAAAACGAGGGCTTTTGTGTTTTGCATATGGAGGGAAAGAACTAATATCACCAGGAAACAACTAAAGCACTATATTTTTCAAGATTCTTTAGTTGTTCTGGAGTTAACTCTAAAGAAGCATCTATTGCTTCTTTTATTAAATCTTCGGAAAAGGTAATTTCTTCTCCGACCTCTAATGGTCTTGAACCTTCTCGGTCTTTAAGATAGTCTTCTATATAAATTTTGTGTTCGTTAGTCAATTCCTCTGGGTGGTCTTTGAGATAATCTTTTAGAGCCCGTCGAGCTAGATGGGTTACCCCATCACCCTTGGTAGCTACTTCGACAATTGCGCCAGCTTCTTTTCTTGCTTCTGGAATAATCTCTTCGATAACTACTTCTTCGACTTCTTCGACTTCTTCTTCAGCTGGACTGATAATTTCTTCTTCAGGAACTACTTCTTCTCCTTCTTCAACTTCAGCGGCTATTTCTTCAGAAATAGCGGCCAGTTCCTCCTTAGGGGAAATTGCTTCTTCACTTTTTTGAGTACTATATAGATAAATACCGCCAGCTAAAATCAAGAGAGCAATAATCGGTAGAATAACTGAGCTGCCATATTTATTTATCCACTCTCTGGTTTTTTTGCCCCAACCACCTTTATCTGATCCGAACTGTGGTCCACCGGCTGGTGGAGGGCTCGGTCTGGGATTGCCTGGATTTTTATCTTGACTTGACGAAGACAGAAGATTCATCAACTTAGCTTTATTGCCTAATAAAGAACCTTGAGGATTCTGTTTTAAAAGATCTGATTGGACTAGCTTATCTTGCTTTTTCATGATTAAAATCTCCCTTTTCTGGTTTTCTTGATGCTTGGTTTCGACCTTTTCCCTCCAAGATACCTAAACTATTCAATTTTTAAAGAGTATTTTCCAGGGACAGTCCCTAAGGGACAGTCCTTGAAGGACTGTATTTTAGGGACTGTCCCTGGGGGACAGTCTTTAGATTTCAATCACTACTGGTAAAACCATTGGTCGTCTCTGAGTTCGAGTATAAAGGAAACTGCCAATTTTGTCACGAATGTTGTCTTTAACATAAGACCGATTGACCGTATGTTCATTAGAGGAAGTCTGTCTAATAATTTCTTTAACTTTTTCCCTGGTCTGGTCGAGCAGTTCCTTTGATTCTCGCAGATAAACGAACCCTCGAGAAATTATATCAGGTTCTCCAATGACTTGTCCAGTTTTACTGTCAATCACCGCAATAATCACAAACATACCGTCCTTGGCCATGGCTTGACGGTCGCGCAAAACAATTTGACCAACATCACCCACTCCTAAACCATCAACCATGACATAATTAGCTGGTACTTTTTCCTTGGTTAGCTGGATTGATTTTTGATTAAGCAAAACAATATTTCCATTACTGGGTAGAATAATGTTTTTTGAAGGAATGCCAACACTTTCAGCAATCTCTCCATGTAGTTTGAGCATGTAATAGCTACCTTCAATTGGTATAAAGAATTTCGGTTTGATTAAATTAAGCATCATCTTAAGGTCTTCCATAGGCGCATGTCCTCCAGCATGAACGTCCATCATTTCATAGTGAATTACTTTAGCTCCTTTTCTGCAGATGGCATCTCTTAAATTTTGAACAGTTCGTTCATTGCCGGGCACCACTGACGAGGAGAAGATGACCGTATCGCCTGGATGTATTTTTAAGAGACGATGTTCGCCAGTAGCTAAACGCATTAAGACAGCATTGCCTTCACCTTGAGCGCCAGTACAAAGGATGAGGACTTTATCGTCCGGTAACTCATTAGCTTGTTTAGGATTAATCAGGGTATATTTTTTGATTTTAAGATAACCCAATTCTCGGGCAATGGCCACATTTGCTTTCATACTATAGCCGTCAACGGCCACCTTGCGGCCAAATTTTTCCGCCAACCAGATAATTTCTTGAACTCTGGTTAAAAGAGAGGCAAAAGTAGCCACAATAATTCGTCCTTTTAAACCCTTGAAAATTTCTTCTAAAGTTTTCTGAATCTCGTTCTCGGAAAGAGAATGGCCTGGTATTTCAGCATCACAACTGTCAGACATCAAAAGCAAAACACCTTTTTCTCCTAATTGAGTAATTTTAGCTAGGTCAGCTGGCTTTTCGTTAATAGGGCTGTGGTCAAATTTAAAGTCACCAGTATGGACAATTCGACCAACTGGCGTCTCAATGGCCAGGCCCATGCTATCAGGAATATTATGATTAACATGGAAAAATTCAATCTTAAAACAGCCTAACTTGATTTTATCGGTTATTTTAACCTGATGAATGTCTAATTTTGGCGCATTAGGAAAATCCTCCTGCCTTTTGAGAATCATTCCCCGGGTTAGGGGAGCCGTATAGATAGGTGGATTACCTAGGCGAGCCATTGAATGAGGAATTGCTCCAATATGGTCATAGTGACCGTGGGTGACGATGACCCCTCGAATTTTCTCCCTTTTCTCCTTAAGATAGGCCGTATTGGGGATAATATAATCAATACCAGGCATATCCTCTTCAGGAAATTGTAGGCCTATATCAATAATGATAATATCATCGCCATACTCAAGAACGGTCATGTTACGACCGACTTCTTCTAAACCACCTAAGGGAATTATCCTCAGGCTTTGTGTTTTTCTGCCAGAGGCAGATTTGCCTTTGGCAATAGTTGTTTTTGACATAGAGTGGGCGAGGCGGGATTCGAACCCGCAAGGAGTTGCCCCCACAGCGCCCTGAACGCTGCGTGTATTCCAATTCCACCACTCGCCCAGAAAGCAAACCAAAGTTGCTTATGACCAGCTATATTTTTCCGGCTTTTTAAGAAAATCTAATTTCTTCAGGGCTTTGACTAAATGATACATTTCTTCTCCTTTAGCTATTTTAAATTTCTCTAACCAAAGATTAGCTGCCAAAGATTTTAAAGGGGGGACAGCAGTATAATTTTTATTTCTCATCCAGTTTATTTCCTCCGAATCTTCTTGGAGAGCATAGTAACAAAAACCGTGCTTGCTTCGAAATGGTTTATAAATATTAGAGGAAAAATCGCGACAAACCCAATTGGCTGTTTTAAGTTCTTTTCCGAAAGCATTAATTATTAAATGCTCATAGTTAGGCGGAATAATCACTTTGTCTTTTTTTCTGGCTTTAACTATATAGACATCATTAATTTTGTCTCCTTGAGAATCTTGGAAAAGGAAAATAGCCTCTCCTTCTAAAACCTCATAAATCTCTGGATAAGTTATCTCAGCTTGAGGGACGACTGGATGGTCATGACCAGCTGTTTTATTAAATTCTTTTCCCAGCATGGTAAAGGGGATAACCGTGATATCATATCTGAGGCCTTGTTTAGTAATGGCTTGCTTGTCTTTATTATTTTCAGCCAAATCGCGGTACATATAATAAAGTTCTAAATTAGGGGCAGCCTTAGCCCATTCTTGGTCAAAAAGGAGTTCTTTCATTTCCGCTAGATAGCGAATTTTTGGTTTAAGCTTTTTTATCTCCATTATTTTAAGGACTGTCCCTTAGGGACTGTCCCTGGGGGACAGTCCTTGGTTATTGCCAGATTCTTCTGGTTCTAATAAACCAATTTTCTATTTGGGAAAATCTTTGGGAGGGTAAGGTAAATTTTTCAATAGAAATTCCTTTAACTTTTTTATTGACTGGGTAAAGATAATTGGGGCTATATAAAAAGATAGCCGGCACATCTTCAGTTAGTAATTTTTGAAATTGACTATATTTTTCTTGGCGAGCTCCTTCATCTAAAGTTTGTCTGGCCTCTTCTAAAAGTTTATCTACCTCCTTGTTTTGATAGAGAGCTAAGTTAAGACCAGGGTCTTTTCTTTGCGAGGAGTGCCAAAAAGCAAAGGGGTCAGGATCAGCGCCTAGCACTTCGCCAAAAAGCAAAGCTTGATATTGGCGGGGTCGGATAATCTCTTTTTGAATATTGGTTGCTTCAACTATTTCTAAATTGATTTTGGCCCCGATTTTTTCCCATTGTTCTTTAATTAACTGAGCAGTTTGATTAAGTTCTGGCCAGTCAGTGGTCACCAGGGTTATTTCTAATTTTGCTTCCTCACCATTAATTTCTTTTTCTCTAATACCATCTTCGTCTTTATCTTGCCAGCCCTCGGCCTCTAAAATATTTTGAGCATGTTCTAAAGCAAAATCGTAAATTTTGATCTCAGAGGTGTAGCTAGGCCAGCCAGACAAAAGAGGTGAGTCAACAGTAGTCCCTTCCCCCTCTAAAACTTTATCAATGATTTCATTTTTATTGGTTGCATAAGCCAAAGCTAGGCGAACGGTCTCATTAGCTAAGGCCTTACTTTCGGTTTGATTGAAGAAGACCGCGTAATAAGCAGGCAGATTAATTTTATGAATATTAAAGTTATTTTTCAGTTTTGACCGATTAGCAGCTGAAACAAAACTTAAACCATCGATTTCTCTTTGTTTGTTTGCCTCAATTAATTCTTCCTGACTGCCATAAAATCGTAGGATAATCTTTTTAATAAAAGGTCCTTTTAGTCCTGCTGGATTAGCTAAGTAAAAATTTTCATTACGAACCAATTTGATTGATTCAATTTTACCAGATTCATCTTTGCTAAATTCCTTAAATTGATAAGGACCAGAGCCAACTGGTTTAAGATTGTATTGGGCTAAGGGAAAGTTTTGAGCCGAGATGCCAGCCCAAAGATGTTTGGGCAGAATACCGACAGTCAAATTATGTAAAAAAGGAGCATAAGTATTTTTAAGTTTAAAACGAAGAGCCCAGTCATCAATTTTTTCCACTTCGACACTTTGCCAGTTACCCCTCAGGGGACTTTTGTATTCCGGATCTTGAATTACTTGTATGGTAAAAATTACATCATTAGCGGTTAAGGGTTCCTGGTCATGCCAGAAGACATTTTCTCTTAAAAAGATATTATAAGTTAAGCCGTCATCTTCAATGGCGTAGTCTCTAGCTAAATCAGGTATCAGTTTTCCTTGGCCATCGTATTTAAATAAACTAGAATAAACCAACTGAGCTAAATCCCTATCCACATCATTGGTTTGAGCTAGGATAGGGTTGATAAAACGAGGCTGGCCCAAGAGGCCTTCTCGATATTGCCCACCTATTTTCGGTTCAACTCGAGTCTGAGAGAGATAGCTATTAACAAACAGCAGGAGAATCGATATCAGGATAACAAAAATGAGCCCCCGACATACCCAACGTTCGCGAGAGGTTAAAATTTTAGATAAATGGGACCAGCGTCGCCAGTTAGGCCATTCTACCTCTCTCAAAACCGCCGTTACCTTTCGGAAGCTATTTTTCCTAAGAAAAGATATCAATTTTTTCAGTTGAGTACCAATAAAATTGTTGCCCCAGCAACTGAACACATAACCTCTATGTGCTTAGGGGGTGAGGAAACTAGAACCTTAGATAATTAGATAATAAGATTAATAAAAGCGCTGACCACAAATAAGCCAGCTAAGACAATCGTCGCAATAAAAAGGATTTTTTCAAACCCTCTTTTAGTGTAGTAACTAGTGCCGCCACCTCCACCAAAAATAGCCGAGCCACCAGCCCCTCGTTGTTGAAGAAGGATGGCCACAATTAAGGCGACGGCAATAATAATTTGAGCGATATAAATAATTGATTGCATTAAGCTTTCTTTTTTTTGCCAAGACCAAAAATTATATTAAATCCACTGATAATAGCTACTCCCCAGAAATACGACCAAAATCCAGTAATAGTTAACTCTGACACTAAATACTCTAACAGCCACAAAAGCCCTATATTGATTACTATCAAAAATAACCCTAAAGTCAAGGCAATCAAGGGAGCCGCTAAGAGGCGTAGGATTGGTCTAATAAAAAAGTTAATTAATCCTAAGATTAAGCCGGCTATTATCAGGGTCAGGATATTCCCTTCAAAAACAAAACCTGGCAATAGATAAGCAGCTAAGAAAATAGCCAGGGCATTGACTAAAATCTGGGCAATAAACCTCATTATATTATTGCCTGAACTTGTTGAAGGCTATTTAAACTTATCACAGAGAAGGCAATCAGTCAAGCTTTAAGGGGACAGTCCCCGCTATTTTGACCTCCTTCTCTTTTTCATCATCTCTTGTAGTCTAAAAACGCTCTTACCTGAGACCTTCATTTTTGGCTTCTTTTTCCTTTCTCGCTTTTTAGCTCTTTTTTCTGCTTTTTTCTCCAGTAACTCCAGATTATTCTTCATTATTTTGAGTATAGCATAGATGCCAAAACAGAGACAGAGACAAAGGGACGAAGCGAAAGGACAGTCCCTCAGGGACAGTCTTTTTTCTCAAGGACTGTCCCTGAGGGACTGTCCCTGAAGGACCGATTACCTTATAAACTTGACAAGGTATTTGCTCTATAATAACCTAGAAGTAGCTCTCTGCTGTTCTTTCACCTCTCTTTCCCAATCCCTCTCTCCAGGTTATTGGGAAAGCTGTAACTCCCTCCTTAGGAGCCCTTGCTAACGCGCCGATAGCGAGGGCCTTTTTTTATCACCTGAAACATTGTTAACCAGGGACAAAATTGACCAAATCCCATCAACCAGTTATCATAAAAACATGAAAATAAAAATCTCCACCCAGGGCTTTAATGACATCATTGATATCACTAATCAAGTAGCTGAAGCAGTCAAGAAGTCCCAGGTCAAAGACGGCCTCGTTTTAGTTTTTGTCCCTCATCAAACTTGTGCCATTACTGTTTTAGAGAATGAACCTGGTTTAATCCAAGACCTCAAAGACCTCCTGGAAAAAATTGCCCCTCTTAAAGCTGAGTATCGCCATGACGCGGCCTGGGAAGAAGGTAATGGGGCGGCCCATCTCTTAGCTTCTTTATTTAAACCAGATTTAGTTGTTCCTCTTGAGGAAGGCAATCTCATCTTAGGCACTTGGCAGAAAATTATCCTTATTGATTTTGACAATCGCCCCCGCCAGAGGGAAGTAATAATTAAAATTTTAAAAGATTCTGGCCAAGGTTAAACTATTCAAGCACCTTAACAATGGAGGGGAGAAATGAAAGAGAAGATAAAATTTTTTAGTTTGGTTTGGCTTCTGGGATCTTTGGGTGTAGTTTTATTTCTCCTTTTGAGGATTACCAGAAGAATTAACATCAGGGGTTATCAAAAGGGGAAATTGCATCAAGAGAAAGGGCTAATTGTTATTAGCAATCATCCTTCCTTGATAGAGCCGGGTATGCTGCCTTTTCTATTTTTACCGCAAGCTCTCTTTTTCCTAAAATCGGTTCCTATTTCTACTCCGGATAACAGAAATTTCTACAAGAAACGGTGGTTTTATTTTCTGAGACCCTTTTGCATACCAGTTGAGAGAGGCAGCAGAAGAAAAGAGCTAAGAACCCTTGAAAAATTAAGAAGAATAATCAATCAAGGAAGGGCTTTGATTCTCTTTCCCGAAGGAGGAAGAACTTTCAAAAGAAAAGAGTTTCGCATTTCTGAAACTGGTGAGAAATTAGGGAAATTTCTCGGTGGCCTGAGGAGGTTATTTCTGAACACTGACTGTAGGATTCTGCCGATTTGGGTCAGGGGAACTGATAAAATTTTGCCCAACAAATTGGAATTTTCAGAGCATAAACCATTCTTTAGGTTATGGAAGAAAGCCGAGATAGTTATTGGGGAAGTTATCGAATCAAAAACTCTCCCTCAAGATAAACGCTTAATCCTCGAATATTTAGAGAATAGTCTATTAAACCTCTCGAGGATATAAAGGGTCTAAGTAAAAACTTAGGCCCTTCATTTATTTCTTAATTGACCAACTCAGCTGGTTTATGGCATGATTAAAGATAAGTTAAAGTTAGAGCCAATATGAACTACAAAAATTATCTCTATTCCCTCCGTTTTTTTATTTTGTTCGCCTTGGTATTTTTTATCTTGGCCACAGTCAGCGGCTATGAGGCAGCCGGAAATTCACCAGAGCAGGCCGTCCTGATAGTGGAGGAATTTGAGCAAGTATTTGAACCGATTTTAAAAGCCCACCCCTTAGCTCAATTTATCCTTGTCTTTTTAAATAACGCTTTTTCTTTAATCGTAACTATCCTTTTGGGAATTATTTTTGGTATCGTCCCTTTATTGACTTTATTTTTCAATGGCAGCCTGCTGGGAATTTTTGCTTTCTTGTGGCAGCAAGAGATGCCTTTAACCAGCCTTTTCCTGATTACCTTCCCCCACGGGATTATCGAAATTCCTATCTTACTTGTTGGCGCTGCTATTGGACTAAAAATTGGCCAGACCACCTTGAAGAAAGTTTTCAAAAAACAAGGTAAAATAAAGCCAGAACTTTCCCTGGCTCTAAAATTTTACCTCAAGATTCTTTTACCCCTCCTGGCGCTGGCTGCCTTGATTGAAATCTTTATCTCTCCTTTATTTTTAAAGTAATAGGGATTTTGACTAATAAAAAAAAGCCTACTCGGTATATAAAATACCTTTCGGCTTTGAGAATTTAGCTATCGGAGGCGTCCTTCTATGGGCTGCGAGTCACTCTAATCCAGGCCACCGCGTTCTGTTCCAGTTCTGGCGGCAGGCTAGTTTCTCCCCGAGCCAAGGGCGGGTCATAACCTACTGGTACCAGATAGGCGACAATCTCGGTGGCCTCTTTATCTACGCCACCAGTGGTGATATCACAAACCCAGCTACCGTCACAGCTGATTAAAGTCAGCGGGTTATTCCAATAGGGCTTGGTCCACCAACCACCCCTCACATTGATATAGACAGCCACTCGATACTCGTCTGGCCAGACATGCCAGACTTGACCTTCCAGGTTTTCAAAACTGCCGTAGGGAGGCACGTAGGTAAACTCAATAGCCGGCTCTCCTGGTCCACCAGGCATTTCTTGACAAGTCCAGTTGTCTGGAATAGTCTCTCCGTCAAAAACAGCTTGCATACAAGGCTTCAGCCTGCCATCCTTGTACCAAACTCCCCAGCAGGCGCCTTGGGGGCCTTCGTATTTCGCCTTCCATTCTTCATCAAGAGCTTCAAAGTAGAAATAGTTGACTCCTTCAGCCCGTGCCCAGGAAACAAAATTCAAGAAATAAAAACAGGCATTTTCCAGATTGGGAATAGCTTCTCCAATTTAGTCGCCACAGCTGGGCCAACCTGTTTCTGAGACAATTACTTCTTTGCCATTAGCTCTGGCGACAACCTCTTGGTGGCGGGCATGGAGATAGGCGACTGCCTTCTCAACATTAATTCCTTCCCAGTACTGATAATAGTTGGCAAATATTACATCGCAGGCTTCCATCACTTCAGGATGACTAAGAAGTTCGCCATAGACATCGGCGGTGGTCACCGGGATACCAGGCAGAGCAGCTTTGACCTGGTTGATATATTCAATAAGCTCAGTTGCCGATAAATCTCCACGAAGCAGCACTTTGCTGCCAACAATGGCCAAGTCAACTTCACCAGCCTCTCCCGCGGCGATAAGATTTTCAATCTCTCGCTCATTAACTGTTTTATCCCAGCTTAACCAAGCGCCAATCGCCGCCTTAAGCCCTAATTCACGGGCTATCCGCCCTGAAAGTTCCAGCCCATTTTGACAGCCGAAGGTCCTAATCCATTTGGTAAAGGTAGCGATAATTTGCATTCTTTCCCTTAACTGCTCCTCAGGCACTATTGATCCTAAATTGGGGTCTTGTCCATTAATATAAGGACTGAAGTTAAGACCGTAGAGCTGATAGGCTATAGGCCCAGGCGGACTAGGAGGGGTACTTGGCCTGTTATCACCATTCCCGCAGCTTCCAGCAAAAGATATCAAGACCACCACTAAAACCAAAAAAAAGATTTTCTTGTTTATCCGTAACATGGCTTCTCTTCTTTCTCTGTTAAATTATGGATTTATCAGTCGTTTCTGTTGAAAATAGATCACCTCCTATTTATTTTTTAAAAAACGTTTGGTATCTTCCTTATACTACGCCTCTTGTATCTTGTCAATCTTAGACTCCATTTTGCTGACATCGTTGACAAATCAACTCTAATATTGTTAAATATTTATTAGTTTCTTAAAAACCAATCCAAAGAAAAGGGGGAGATAAGAAATGAAAAAGAAATTTGCTGCCTTAGGAAAGAGATTAAAGAAAGTGCATAGAGACGAAAAGGCCCAAAATTATATAAGGCCTGCTCTGATAGCCTTGCTTTTCGTGGTTGCTTGCTTGGTCAGTATAAATAGAGAGAGTAATCCTGAAGGAGAAAAATATAAGCTGGTCGATGGTTTTTTTATTACTGGCCTCCGTTTTGACGGGAAAGAGGAGGTTGTCTGTCACTTATTTTTTTATGACAACCAAGAGACCCAATACAATAATATTGATTTAATCGTTGGTTTAAACACCCAGGGCAAGATTTTCATGGTCAGAGAGGTAGATAAGAAAGGCCGCTTTCCCATGAGAAAGTCATTACCAGCTGACTTCCCACGCCATAAAATACCTAAAGTAATGAGGAAAGGCCCCCAGAAGCTTCCCCCAAGAGAGAGAGGAAGGAGGTCAAGAGATGAAAAAGGAATCGTTAACTTTAAGAGAAATGCTGGTGGCATTGAAGTGGCTATTTAGATTCTATCAAGAGAGAGTGATAATCGTTTTTCTAATCTTATTCTTGATATCCGTACCGCTGGTATTTCTAGAAAGGGAGCCAGCCGAGAAGGGATATAAGCTAGTCCATGGATTTCTCAATTCAGTTATTATTAAAGGCCCGACGATAAAGAAGAAGGCTACTTTTTTCTGCTTTTTGTATAACAACCTCAAGACGGAATTTAATGTGGACCTCCTTATTGGCCTTGGTGATGATTACCAGATTGTCTTTATCACAGAGATAGATGAAAAGGGCCAGTGGCATGAGAGATCTTCATTACCAGCCGACTTTCCCTCCGACCAACTACCCCGACAATCACCAAAAAAGATTCCTCCCTCAATTTACCAAGCAACAGGGCTCCCCAACCGGAGCCCATTTTTTTACAAAGGGACAGCCCTCTCGAATGCGCTTCTTGTCGGCCAAAAAGGGACAATCCTTTCGACTGCGTTCTTGCGTAGCAAGGACATACAGACGGAACAGGGACAGTCCCTTTGACCGCGTTCTTGAAAAAGGACGCAGTCAAAGGGACTGTCCCTGTAAAAGAGGATAGTTTGACTAAAACAAAAAAAAGATGTTAAATGAAAGTAGCCCCAACCAAAATGCCAAAAAAATTTTATCAAAACCCCGCCCCAAATCCGCCATAATTAAAATAACCAGTAATTAAATCTATGATTTCCAATAATTTAAAAATTGCTCTTTTTTTCTTCCTGGTCCTGGCTTTGCCAATGGTGGCTTTAGCTCATCAGCCTCGCCTTGTCTCAGGCCAGCTTATTGAAGTGGCAAATCCAGAAATCTCCCAGGCCTTTTATGGCCAACTTTCCGGCAGCCCTCATCTTTATAAAATCAATTCAGCTAAGGATTTTACTCTTTACCTTAATATACTGGTCCCCAAAATACCCAACATTAAAAAAGATATCTCTGCGAAAATTTTCAAAGGCGATGATTTAATAGGTGAGCTCATTGGCCCAGATTCCCAATGGCAAGAGTTTTATGAGCCTTTTGGCGGCGATTATTATTACCAGGGCCCAGAGTTTAAAGAAGAAGTTCAGGCCGGGGAGTATAGGATTGAGGTTTTTAACCCGACTAATAAGGGTAAATATTCTTTGGCTGTTGGCCAGATAGAATCATTTCCCCCTGGAGAGATTATCAAGACCATCTGGCTTTTGCCCCAGCTTAAAAAAGATTTTTTTGAAAAATCTCCATTGACTGCCTACTTCAACTATAGTGGCTTGTTTCTGTTGGCCTTTTTAATAATTACTTTTATAATTATTTTGCTCTTGATAAAAATAATTAAAAAATTTGCCTGCTCCCGACCTGGTCC
>CAYFWT010000001.1:0-8895 GCA_964346955.1 uncultured Candidatus Saccharibacteria bacterium | reverse complement strand
CAAGCTACGGCAATACTACTAAAAATCTAAAAGCAGCTATTGCGGGCGAGAATTATGAATATACCCAGATGTACCCAGAATTTGCTAAGGTTGCTAAAAAAGAAGGATTTCCAAAAATTGCTGCCCGTTTAAAAGCAATTGCCAGAGCTGAAAAGCATCATGAGGAAAGGTATAAGAAACTACTTAAGCAAGTTGAAGCGGGGACTGTCTTTAAGAAGAAAAAGCCAATTTGGTGGGTCTGCCGAGAGTGCGGTTACATTCATTTTGGCAAACAACCGCCTCAAAAATGCCCTTCTTGCGACCACCCTCAATCTTTCTATCAAGTTAAATGTGAAAGCTATTAATGGAAGGACTGTATTTTAGGGACTGTCCCTGAGGGACAGTCCTTGCTTGGGCCTGTAGCTTAGCTGGTAGAGCGCGGCATTCGCATTGCCGAGGTCGCGGGTTCGAATCCCGCCAGGTCCACTAATTTTATTTTTCATCCATGACAAAAAGAGTATTTATTATCCATGGCTGGGAGGGGACGCCTAAAGCAAATTGGTTTCCCTGGCTAAAAATAGAACTAGAGGATCGCGGTTTTAAGGTTCAAGTCCCAGCCATGCCTCATACTAAGAAGCCAAAATTAGCTGAATGGCTTTCCTATCTGCAAAAGACAGTTGGTCAACCTGATGAAAATACTTATTTTGTTGGTCATAGTCTTGGGGTGATTACTATCCTTCGCTTCCTTGAATCATTACCTTACTCACAAAAAGTTAGTGGGGCAGTCTTGGTGGCGGGATTCCCAGAACCCATCGGCTACAAAGAATTAAATAGTTTCTTTGCTGATTTTGTTGACTACCATAAGATTAAAAATTCCGTCAATAAGCTAGTGGCTATTCATTCTGATAATGACCCTTATGTGCCGCTGGAAAACGGTGAAATCCTCCGAGACAAACTGGGAGCAAAACTCATTGTCATTTCAATGGCGGGGCATTTTAACAAAGATGATGGTTTTACAGAATTGCCAGCTGCTCTTGAGTCACTCCTTGAAATTACTGGATATCCTGAAAAACCTAACACTAACTCAAATACATAAAGTTCACCATGAAAGTAGTTATTCTGGCTGGGGGTCGAGCCACTCGGTTGCCAATCTCAGCCAAAGATATTCCTAAGCCTCTGGTTAAAATAGCTAACCAGACCATTTTAGAGCATCAACTGGCTTGGCTTAGCCAGCACGGCCTCAAAGATGTTCGTTTTAGTTTAGGTCATCTGAGCGAGAAAATTGTTGCCCATCTTAAAAAACGATGCGAATATGTTATTGAGCCTAAACCTCTCGGCACTGGGGGGGCTATCAGATTTGCTTCTCGAGACCTTAAAGAAGATTTTATGGTTTTAAACGGCGATAACCTGACTAATGTTGATTTAACTGGGTTTATAAAGTTCCACCAGCGACATGATTTAGAGAATAGCCTGGTCGGTTGGCATTGCTCAGATGCCCGAGGCTGGGGTCTAATTAAAAATAGGGGATTTAAAATCTTAGAATTTAGGGAAAAACCAAAAAGAAAATGTGCTGGCTTGATTAATGCTGGTATCTATATTCTCTCGCCAAAAATATTTAAACCAGTTAAAGCTAAAAGCTTTTCAATTGAATACGAGCTTTTCCCTGATTTAGTCAAACAAAGACGAATAGCTGTTTTTACCCATCAAGGAAAGTGGCTAGGCATTAATACAGAAGAAGATGTCAAAAAAGCCAATAAATTATGGTCACCATAAAAAGAAAACTAGGGGACTTGGGAGAAAAGATTGCGGTTGATTATCTTAAAAAACATGACTATCAAATTTTAGAACGCAATTTTAAAAAACCCTGGGGAGAAATTGATATTATTGTCCAAAAAGAAAAGCAGGGCCTTATTTTTATCGAAGTCAAAACAAGGACTGTCCCTCAGGGACAGTCCCTAAGGGACAGTCCTTATCCAGAGGAATCAGTTCGTTCTTCAAAACAGCAAAAATTAATCAGGGCAGCCCAAACCTATCTTTTAGAGAAAAATTATCCGCCTGAGGTCTCTTGGCAGATTGATGTCATTGCTATAGAAATAAATGAAGAGCTAAAAAAAGCTAACTTAAAACACATTAAAAACGCTGTCTGGCAATAATTGACTTGACAAAAATAGTTTTTTATTTAAAAATAGATTATTAGTTCTTATTAGTAAAATCAAAATTTAGGGAGGGAGAGAAATGAAGTCAGAAGAGACAGTTAAAATTATTGGGATATTGAATGAAGCAATTGGTGTTATGGACAAAGTAATCGCTGAGGCAAAGAAGGCAGATGAGCCGCCTGAGGGATTAGAGAACCAACTGGGGAGCTTAAGATATGATATTGAATTGGTCATGGGGAAACTACGAAGCGCCTCGGTTGACTTCTCCCGAACACCTCCTTTTGTCCAGGGGAAGACTGTTCCCAGACTCGTTTCCAAGAAGAAATAAGGAAAAATGGAGGGGAAATAAAAAAGGCATCAACCTGTTTGATGCCTTGTCTTTTTTTAATTGGCGAATTAAGCTAATATATTAATGAGCCAATTGAATTATGGACTATTTTAAAAAAGCACTAGCACTTCATCAAAGCAAAAAAGGCAAATTAGCCATCAAGCCTAAAGTATCTTTAAGGGACAAAAAAGATTTAAGCATTGCTTATACCCCAGGAGTGGCTGGGCCTTGCCAACAGATTTTTAAAAATCCCAAAGAAGTCTATAAATACACCATCAAAGGCAATAGTGTGGCCGTGGTCACTAATGGCACAGCAGTTTTAGGCTTAGGCAATATTGGCCCCCAAGCTGCTCTGCCAGTCATGGAAGGGAAATGTCTTTTATTTAAAAAATTTGCTAATATTGATGCTTATCCAATTTGCTTGGCCACTCAAGATAATCAAGAATTTATTAAGACAGTCAAGCTGATTTCGCCGGGCTTTGGGGGCATTAATCTTGAGGATATTAAAGCACCAGATTGTTTTGAAATCGAAGATAGATTAAAAAAGGAATTAGCTATTCCAGTTTTTCATGATGACCAACACGGCACAGCTATTGTTGTTTTAGCTGCTTTAATTAATGCCCTAAAAATAGTTGATAAAAAAATTAACCAAGTTAAAATAATTATTAATGGGGCTGGCGCAGCGGGTATTGCCATCACTAAACTTCTTCTATCTTACGGTGCTAAAAAAATAATCCTTTTGGATAGACAAGGAGCGATTTATAAAAATAGGAGTGGACTGACCTCGATTAAAAAAGAAATTGCCCAGGTGACTAATTTAGAAAAATTAAAAGGTCGCCTAGAAAATGTCATTGAAGGAAGTGATGTTTTTATTGGAGTTTCCGCGCCTAAAGTACTTAGAAAAGAATGGGTTAAAATGATGAATCAAAAAGCAATAGTTTTTGCCATGGCTAATCCCATTCCAGAGATTTTGCCCCAGCAAGCTAAAGAAGCTGGGGCAGTTATTGTCGCCACCGGCCGCAGTGATTTCAAAAACCAAATCAACAATGTTTTAGCTTTTCCAGGGGTTTTCCGTGGTCTTTTAGACGCCCGAGCAAAACAGGTCACTGAAGAAATGAAACTAGCTGCTACCGAGGCCTTGGCTTCTTTAGTCAAAAAACCAACCCCTGATAAAATCCTCCCCTTTGTTTTTGAAAAAAATATTGTTAAAAAAATTGCTTTAAGCATAAAAAGGACTGTCCCTTAGGGACTGTCCCTAAAATACAGTCCTTAAGGACTGTCCCTTAGGGACTGTCCCTGGGGGACAGTCCTTGTAAGCTTTAATTATGTATCAGTTAATTATTATTGGTGCTGGGCCAGCCGGTCTGGCAGCTGGCATTTATGCTAAGCGCTACGGAATTAATTTTTTGATTATCGGTGAAATTTTAGGTGGCACCATCAATGAAGCCCATTTAGTTGATAATTATCCTGGCTTTAAATCTATTGCCGGTCCTCAGTTGACTAAATTATTCCAAAAACATTTAGCCACTAAAATTAACCAGGAGCAAGTAAAAAAAATAACCAAAGGGAATTCAGCCCAAGGTCCGGTGTTTAAAATAACCACTAATAAAGGGGGCTATCAAGCTCAATCTTTAATTTTGAGTTTAGGGATGAAAATAAGAAAATTAGATATTAAAAATGAGGATAAATTTTTAGATAAAGGGATTTCCTATTATACAGCTAATAATATCCGCCAGTTTAAAAATAAAATCATTGCGGTAGTCGGTGGTGGCGATAGCGCTTTAACGACTGCTCTTAAAGCAGCTGATCAAGCTAAGAAAGTTTATTTAATCCACCGGCGCGACGAATTTAAAGGAGCCCCAATTTTGATTAAAAAAATAAAAGAAAAGCCAAATATAGAAATTATTTTTGGGACTAAAGTAAGAGAAGCTAAAGGCAAAAAGCAGTTAGAGAAAATTATTTTGGGTAATGAAAAAGAGATTAAGGTGAATAAGCTATTCATTGAAATTGGTGGCATCCCTAATGTCCATTTATGTAAGAATTTAAAAATTAAAATGGAAAATAATTTTATCATCACTGACAAAAACCAAGCAACTAATCTAGCTGGTGTTTTTGCGGCTGGTGATATCACTAACAATCCCCTTAAACAAATCATCGCGGCCGCGGCCGAAGGAGCCATCGCCGCAACCAGTGTCTATAATTATCTAAAAAGATTGACAGAGTGATTGGCCCTGTGATAAGCTTAAAAGCAGGAAAGATTTTGGAGAGAAAGTCCGTTCGGAAAACGGACTTTTTTACAAAATCCTTCAACAAGCTCAGTAATATTATGGACAAACAACCATTTGCCTCAGCCATTGAACAAATTTGTGAAGAAAAAGGGATTGCCAAAGAAAAGGTCATTGAGACCATTGAAATGGCTTTAGCAGCGGCTTACAAAAGAGACTACGGCCGCAAAGGGCAAAACATTAAAGTAAAATTTGATGCAGAAACCGGCCAGATGGAGGTCTACCAGGTCAAATTAGTGGTGGATGCCTCAATGCTAAAACCAGAAACAGAAGAAGCAAAACCAGAAGAAGAAAAAGAGGAAGCGGAAGCTGAGAAAAAGTTTAGATTTAGTCTAGAAAAACATATTATGATTGATGAGGCCGAAAAGCTTAAGGATTTACCAGGCAAAAAGAAAAAAATTAAACCTGGTGACGAATTAGAATTCCCCTTAGAAGTCCATGAAGAGTTCGGTCGGATTGCTGCTCAAACAGCTAAACAAGTAATTATCCAGCGCATCCGCGAAGCAGAACGAGAAGCAATTTATGATGAATACAAAGAGAAAGAAGGACAAGTAGTTAGTGGCATTGTCCAACGAATAGAAGGAGGTAATATTTTCTTAGACATTGGCAAGACGCTGGGTATTTTATTTCCTGAAGAACAAATTCCTCAAGAACATTACCGAATAGGAAATCGCTTAAGAGTCTATATTGTGGAGGTTCAAAAAGATTCCCGGGGGCCAGCCGTTATCCTTTCCAGGGCTCATCCAAAAATAGTTAGCCAGCTTTTCACCTTAGAAGTACCTGAAATTGCTGCTGGCGCAGTAGAAATAAAATCAATCGCCCGTGAGCCTGGCTCTCGTTCTAAAATTGCCGTGACCACCACCGAAGAAAGAGTTGACCCAATTGGTTCAATGATTGGGCAAAAAGGCACTCGGGTTCAAGCAGTCATCAATGAATTAGCTGGAGAAAAAATTGATATTGTTGAATGGTCAGAAGACCCAGCTAAATTCATTAGTCAGTCTCTTTCACCAGCTAAGGTTTTAGAAGTAGAAATAGATAAAAAGAAAAATCAGGCTAAAGTCATTGTTCCAGAAGATCAACTCTCTTTAGCTATTGGTATAAAAGGACAAAATGTCAGACTAGCGGCCAAATTAACCGGTTGGAAAATTGATATCATTACTCCACCAGAACCAACCAAAGAAAAGCCAAAAGAAAAGAAAAAGAAAGAAAAAGTAAAGGAAAAAGAGAAAGAGAAAAAAGGAAAGAAAAAAACTGCCAGAAAGAAAACAAAAGAAACAAAAAAGAAAAAGAACAAAAAGAAGAAAGAAACAAAGGCTTAAAAAACTAAATTGACAAGCCCTTCTTTCTTTGATAAGCTTAATACAAAATAACTAACAATTATTGTAAAACTCTCATTAATTATTCCCTGAGCGAAACAAATGCCTATTATCATTAGACAAAAAATAGATTTGAGAAAGATTTTAATTATCTGATTAGTTGTCTCAGAAAGCCTTTTAGAAGTTCGTTCAGCTAGTAATTAATTATGGAATTTGAAATGAGACCAATTTATGGACAACTTAATTCTTTTTGTTGGCACTATTGCCGGCACTTTAATCGTCGGCTCAATTTTGGGCTATTATACTCGGCAAACCATTGCCAGAAAACAAGCTGGTACCATCGAGGCCAAATTAAATAAATTAATCGGTCAAGCCAAAGACGAAGCTAAAAACACTCTCCTTAAAGCTAAAGAAAAGGCAAATAAAATTCTCGAAGAGATTAAAGAACAAGAAAGGGAACGGCAGAGACAATTTACCAGTAGGGAAGAAAGGCTGCTTCAGAAAGAACACAATCTTGACCAAAAAAGCAATCAACTAGAAACAGAATATTCTAATCTTAAAATCAAGGTTCAGAAAGTTAGGAAAATCAAAGAAGAACTAACTAATCTACAAGGACAACAGTTAAAAGAGCTGGAGAGAACAGCCAAACTTTCTCAAGAACAAGCTAAAGCTGAGCTTCTTGCCGTGGCCGAAAAAGAATATCACCAGACCCTCCTTGAAAGAATCAAGAGATTAGAAGAAGAAGGCCAAGAAGAGCTGAACAAAAAAGCTCAAAAGATTATTGCTTTGGCCATCCAACGATACGCTGCCTCGCAAGCCAGTGAAATTACCTCAACAGCGGTTAATTTACCTAGCGATGACCTCAAAGGACGAATTATTGGCAAAGAAGGCCGCAATATTAAAACCTTAGAAAAGTTAACTGGTGTCGAAATCTTGGTTGATGACACACCAGGGGCAATTATTGTTTCTGCTTTTGACCCGATTCGCCGACAGATTGCCAAAATAGCTTTAGAGAAATTGCTCTTAGATGGTCGGATTCAACCAGCTCGGATTGAAGAGGCAGTTGGCAAAGCTAGCCAAGAAATTTCTGAAAAAATCCAAGAAGCTGGTGAGGCAGCTATCTATGATGTGGGAGCAGCTGGTCTCAATCCTCAATTAATTAAACTATTAGGTCGGCTTCGCTTTCGAACTAGTTATGGCCAAAATGTTCTTTTGCATTCGGTTGAGGTAGCTCATTTAGCTGGGGCAATTGCTTCAGAATTAGCTGCCGATGTGGATGGAGTTAAAAAAGCTGGCTTGCTTCACGATATTGGCAAAGCGGTTGACCACGAGGTCCAAGGCTCTCATGTAGAAATAGGAAGAAAAATCCTTAAAAAATTCGATGTTGATGATAAAATAATTGAGATAATGCAAGCTCACCATGAAGAATATCCCTTTGAAAGCTTAGAATCAATTATTATCCAAGTGGCTGATGCTATTTCAGGAGCCCGACCAGGGGCAAGAAAAGACACCTTAGAGGCTTATCTTAAGAGATTAGAAGAATTAGAGAAAGTGGCTAATTCATTTACTGGGGTAGAGAAAGCTTATGCTATCCAAGCTGGTCGAGAAGTCCGCGTCTTTGTTCAACCAGAAGAAGTAGATGACCTGGGGGCTTATAATTTAGCTAAGGAAATCGCTAATCAAATTCATCAAGAATTAAAATATCCAGGCGAAATTAAGGTCAATGTAATTAGAGAAACCAGGGCAGTTGAGTACGCCAGATGACAACAAAGTTGTCATCCTGAGGCCGAAGGCCGAAGGATCCCGTTCAAATTCGCTCGGAATCCTCTGTTTCGCTCAGGATGACGATTTTATGAAAATATTGTTCTTCGGTGATATTGTCGGTAAACCAGGCCGTCAAGCAGTCAAAGAAATTCTCCCCCCCTGGCAAAAAAAATATCAACCAGATTTGGTTTTAGCTAACGGAGAAAATTTAGCTCATGGCCGAGGGGTAACAGAAAAAAGCTTAAAAGAAATTCTGGCCGCCGGCATAGATTTAGTTACCTCTGGCGACCATATCTGGGACCAAAAAGAAGCTATCGCCCTTTTAGAAAACAAAGAAATACCTCTAATCCGGCCAGCTAACTTTCCACCTAATGCTCCTGGTCAAGGTTATCGCTTGATTGAACTGCGAACCAAAAAGATTCTGGTTATCAATCTAATTGGTCGGGTCTTCATGCACGAGCAATACGATGATCCTTTTAGAGTGGCTGATGAAATCTTAAAAGAAGAAGCTGAAGAAGCAACAGCTATAATCGTTGATTGGCATGCCGAAGCAACTTCTGAAAAAGTTTGTTTAGGTTGGTACTTAGACGGTCGGGTTTCAGCTGTCTTAGGCACCCATACTCATATCCCCACCGCTGATAGTCGCCTTCTTCCTCAAGGCACCGCCTATATCTCTGATATTGGTATGGTTGGCCCAAAGGACTCAAGCCTGGGAACTGATAAAGAAATTGCCTTAAAAAGATTTCTTACCCAAATACCCCTAAAATTAGAAGTAGCCAAAGGGCCAGTAGAAGTAAATGCCGTCCTCTTAAAGATAGGCCAAAAGGGCAAAGCCGAAAAAATAAAAAAACTTCAAGAAATTGTTGCCATCTAGACAATGGCTTGATAAACTAGTAATATATTATATTTAAAGGTCGAAAATAATTTTTAAAAACCTGAAACTTGAAACTCGAAACCTTAATTAGAACTTTATATTTCAGGCTTCGTGTTTCATGTTTCATGACCTCATGACTAAAGAAGAATTAGTCGAGGCAGTAGCCAAGGGATGCTGCTCCAAAAAAGAAGCA